>SKMT01000389.1 GCA_007120915.1 Myxococcales bacterium
GAAATTTCCGACCACCCGCACCATCTTGCCGTCCAACAGTCGCTGGAAGGTCTTGACCAGCGTCGGATATTTCGACGCGTAGGGAAACCAGAAGGGCTCTACGCTCAACAGATCGGGAGAGGCGAAGATGGCCTTTTGATTCATGAACGAGTACAGCCCCTCGTGGCCGTGATAGCGGCCGAATCCGCTCTGCTTGACGCCTCCGAAGGGAAGCGCCGGGTTGCCCACCGACTGCACCAGATCGTTGACCGAGACCTGGCCTGACTCCATGCGGCTGGCCAGCTCCATGCCCTTTTTCTTGTCGCCCGTCCAGACGCTGCCGGTCAGCCCGTACTTGTGGTCGTTGGTCTTTCGGATCGCCTCTTCCTCGTCAGCGACCTTGATGACCGGCAGCACGGGGCCGAAGGTCTCCTCGCGATACACCTCCATGTCGGTGGTCACATCCAAGATCAGCGTGGGCTCGAAGAACTGGCCGGGGCCCTCTTTTCGACTGCCGCCCACGGCGATGTTGGCGCCGTGCTGTTTGGCGTCTTCGATGTGATGCTCCACCGTGTCGATTTGGCCCTCGAAGGTCAGCGGCCCCATATCAGCGCCCTCATCGGGCCCGCCCACACGCAGGTTGCGCACCTCTTGTTTGACCAGCTCAACGAACTCGTCGTAGACCGGTTCGACCACGAAGAGCCGCTCCACGGAGATGCACATCTGCCCGCAGTTGATGAACCCGCCCCAGACCGCGGCACGGGCGGCGCGTTGCAGGTTGGCGTCTTCGCACACGATCATGGCGTCTTTTCCGCCCAGCTCCAGCTCCACGGGGATCGGCTTTTCGGCAGCGGCCTTCATCACCTTGCGCCCCGTCTGCACGGAGCCGGTGAAAAAGACCATGTCGATGTCCGCGTCCACCAGCGCCGCGCCGGTGGATCCGTCGCCCTGGACCACCTCGACGACTCCCGGGGGAAAGCCGGCGTCCTCAAACAACTCTCGAATCAGCTCTCCGGTCATCGGCGTGACCTCTGAGGGCTTGAGCACCACCGTGTTCCCGCCCAGAATTGCTGAAATGACCGGGATCACCGCCAGTTGGAACGGGAAGTTCCAGGGGGAGATGACGCCGATGACCCCTTTGGGGAAATACTCGATGTAGCTGGCCTTGCCGGGAAACATCAACTGGGGCATCAGCCGGCGGCGCTTAAACGCCTTGGGTGCTTCCTTTTCGTAGTAGTCGATGAACAGGGGGATGCTCATCAGCTCTGTGAGCAATGAGTCCACCAGGGGCTTGCCGGTGTCCTCGCTGATGATCTGGGCGTAGCGTTCGCCGTCGCGGCGGATGATATCACGCACCCGCTCCAGATAACCCATGCGCTCGTCGAGCGACAGGTCGCGCCACTTCGGAAATGCCTGTCGGGCCCGGCGAACCGCCGCCTGCACATCCTCTTCGGTGCCGATGGGATAGGTGCCGAGCTTTTCACCGTCGACAGGGCTGTATTTGTCGAAGGTCTGTCGGTCGTCGAGGTTCTGTTCGGTCGTTGCCTGTACAGTCATGACGAAATCCTGTTGAGAGATGTCCGGGTTAGAAGCGCAGTAAAATGACGACGATCAATACCACCACCGCAAAGGCGGCGAGGATAAACCAGGGCGAAGTCCGGGAGCGCGCCGGCGGTTCGACCGCTTCGAGTTGCTGCATATTTCGGTCGTGGCGCGATTCTGGATAGTCGATGACCGGAAACTGATAGGTGACGGCATCGACCTCTTCGTCGACATCGACGCTGATGTAACCCTGGGCGTCGAAATCGTTGAGCAGACTCTGGACCTTGGCGCGGGACATGCTGGCGCGGCTGGTCAGATAACTAAGTTCGAGCTCCGTTTCATCCGACGCGGCGATAATGCGCAGCAGTTCGTGCTGGCCGCGTACCCGACGCTCCCAGTCGGCGTCGCGTTTCAGATCGGCGACGGCCTTGCGAAGCCCGGCGGCCTCATCGAAAAACGCCGGATCGTCGATGGGCGGGGCCTTGTCGGTGAACCGATCCGGGTTGTCGATGCGATAGACCGTCAGCGGGCCCCGCTGAAGCCGCTCCACCCCGTCGAGCTGTTCCAGCCCCTCAAACACCCGTGCGATGCTGTCGACGTCCATGGGAAAATAGGTCGTCGCCGCCAGCACACTGGTGTGCCCGTCCCCTCGCGCTGCCAGTTCGGCGGCGACGGCTGAAACCAGCCGCAACCCATCCGGGGTGGTGCGCAAGCGTTGACTGTCCGCCATCGCAAACTCGCTGCCACAGTCCGTTTCGGTGGCCTGTTGCCACTGCGAAATACTGCGGGGAATCTAAAGCAGAGCCCCCATTGCCACAACCCCCGACGGTCAGGGCCGGGCTCGGTGTCGGGCTCGATCTCGGGCTCGGTGTCGGTGTCGATCTCGGGCTCGATCTCGGGCTCGGGCTCGATCTCGGGCTCGATCTCGGGGTCGGTCTCGGGCTCGGGCTCGATCTCGGGGTCGGGCTCGGGCTCGATCTCGGGCTCGGTCTCGATCTCGGGCTCGGGCTCGGGCTCGGTGTCGGTGTCGATCTCGGGGTCGGTCTCGGGCTCGGGCTCGGTGTCGGTGTCGATCTCGGTGTCGGTGTCGGTGTCGATGTCGGGCCCGGTGTCGTGTTCGGGCGTTGTGATAGTTGCCACCGGGAGTGCGCGACGATACCGTGGGAGTTGGGCATCGCTTCGATGATGCCGGCAACACCTTACCGAACCCCAGAGCCGACGATGAGCCTTCAGGTTCTGATCGCCGAAGACAGCACATTATTTGTGGAAGCGCTCACCGAGACGCTGAGCGTGGAGCCGGGCATCGAGATCGTCGACATCGTCAACAATGGTGTCGACGCCGTTCAGCGGTGCAAGAGCACCGAGCCCGACATCGTGCTGATGGATATCCACATGCCGCGGCTCGACGGGTTGTCGGCGACCGAAAAAATTATGGCCGACTGCCCCACGCCGATCCTGGTGGTCACCTCCGACCCCCATCACGGTGGTGTAGACCAGTCGTTTCGGGCTCTGTCAGCGGGGGCGCTGGATTTGATGCCGAAGCCCGATCGGCTGCCCTTCTCGGAGGACGATCGCGAGAAGTTGCTGCGCAAGATCCGGCTGCTGTCGCAGGTGCCGGTGGTGCGCCACGTGCGGGGGCGGCATCGGGAGCGCAAACAACAGTCGCGGCGACGCCGCCGCGCCACCAGCACCGCCGGGGCTGATGGGCCGGTTCCCGTGGTCGGAGTGGTCGCTTCGACAGGCGGGCCCCGGGCGCTGGCGAACATCTGTGCTCAGTTGCCGGAGGATTTTCCGGCGGCGATAGCGGTGGTTCAGCACATCACCGAAGGATTCTCACGCCACCTGGCCCGGTGGCTCGACCAACATTCGGCGCTGACGGTGCGGGAGGTGAAGGATCGGGGGCCTTTGCGACCGGGACATGTGATGATTGCGCCCACCGAGCGGCATCTGGTCGTCGACGAGCAGCTTCAGCTCTCCGTTCGTGACGGCCCGCCCATCGGCGGGCATCGCCCCAGCGGGGACCGACTGCTGATGAGTCTTGCCCGGCATATTCCACAGCGCACGGTGGGGCTGGTGCTAAGCGGGATGGGCCAGGACGGCGCCGCCGGATTGACGGCGCTGTCGCAGGCCGGAAGCCCCACCATCGCCCAGAACGAGGAGACCTCCGTGGTCTTCGGGATGCCCCGGGCGGCGATTGAGCGGGGCGTGGTCGACCATGTGCTGGCTGACACCGAGATCAGCACGGCGCTTGAGAGCATCGTCGCTCAACTCGACTCCTTCGAGCCGGCGGAGGAGCGATGAACTCGTTGAACCCTGAACCGCCGCTTCTCAACAGGGTGGAGCAGCTTCTGAAGGACTGGACCGGACTGTCGCTCAAACAGACTTCTCCGCGCAGAGTGCTTGAGACCTTTCATCACCGGGCGAAGCGGCTGGGCTATGACAGCCCGCGCGACTACCTGGACGCGCTGTCGGGGCTGAACCCCACCGACGACGAGCCGCAGAGGTTGGTCAACCTGATCACCAACGGGTTGACCGCTTTCTGGCGGGATGCGCCGCAGTTGTCGGCGCTGCGGTCGTTGCTGAATCATCTCTACGATCCGGCCTTCGGGATGGAGCCGATACACATCTGGTGTGCCGGCGCCTCCACCGGCGAAGAGCCCTACACGGTGGCGATGATCGCCGACGAAGAGTCAGTGCCGGTGCAGGTGCTGGGCACCGATGTGAACACCGAGTCGCTGCAGACGGCACGCCGCGGGGTCTACAGCGACTGGAGTCTGCGCCGGCTGCCCCAACAGCGGCGTGACAGGTATCTTCGCCGCATCCCCGGCAACCGCTGGCAGGTGGCCCATCCCTGTTTTGAGGCCGTGCGATTTGCCCATCACAACGTGCTCGATCCGCCCCGTCGCTCCGCGCACCCCGATGGAAGCTGGGATGTGATCCTGTGCCGTAACGTGCTGATCTATTTTTCACGCCACGCCACCACCCGGGCGTTGAACAACATGACCTCCGTGCTCTCGGAGCACGGCTATCTGATGTTCGGCTCCTCCGAGCAGATCCATCCCGACAGGCTGGGCGACAACGCCCCGGCGCTTCGTCCGGTGCGACGGGGAGACGGCTTTTTGTATCGGCCCGGACCCGAACGAACTGGACTGACCATCGACCCCGGCGCTGACTGGAACAGAGACGATGAGACGGGGCTGCCTGAGATTCCGATGGCCGCCGAGCCGTCGACGCTGGCAGAAGATACAAAGCCGAACGATGAGGACGAAGCGAACACCGAGACGGTAGACCGGCTGGTGGCCACGGCGATCGAACATCTCGACGCCGGTCGCCACGACGCAGCGCTGGCGTGCCTGGAAGCGGTGCTGGGGTACGACCCGTTCCACGTCGAATGTCACTGTGTGATGGCGGCGATCCTGCAGTCGCTGGGCGCTGTCGATGAAGCGCTGGAGGCGTTTCAGAAGGCGCTGTTTCTGGAGCCGAACCACTGGTTCGCCGCCCATCGAACAGCCACCATCCACGAGCAACGGGGCAACGCCGAAGCGGCGCGCCGCTTCCACCGTCGCGCCCTCAAAGGGCTGGAGCAGCCTCGCGACCCGGGCTCTGCGAGTCGACTTCTTCCCCGGGTGGTCGGATCGGTGGCCCGAGCCAGGCAACTGGCTAGAAGCAGCGCTGACGAATTTTTCCACCTCCACGGCACCGGCGCATAGCGCCAATGATCGGCGATCGCACACCGAAAGATTCACACCACAGGGAATGAACCGGAACGCTCCGCAGTTTTAACCTATGCCTCGGCGACGAGGCGGGATGTACCATTCACCGGCAGGTGAACGGGCCACATCCGAGCATGACTCCTCCTTTCGGCCAGAGCACCCTGTCACCCAGACAGGGTGCTTTGGTATTTAATCCCTGTCGAGTTCGTCCATCTCTCGCTCGACTTCTCGCAACAGCTCCCGTTCGTTCTCCCCGTTGTGCTCCACCCGTTTGATCGCTTCGGCGAGGCGGACCACTGTCTCGTCGCGCAGATCGCTTTTCTTTTTGACGTCCCGGGCCTGGAACATCAGCCGCGCCGCCCACAGAGGATCATCCCTTATCCGGATCGTAGGCCAAGAACAGTATGTTCGACTCCTGTGCGTAGTTTGCGGTGGCTCCGTACGTCTCAAACGGTGTGGGGGCCTGCAATAACCACACCGCCGTCGGCGTACCGTCGAGTGGTAGTTCAACCTCCACCGGAATGGCTTTCCCCCTGTTCTCGGTTAGAAAATTGGTGATTTCTGGCGCATCGTAGAAGAACACGTCCACCACATCATCGTCCTGCATTACGTAGTACAGGGCCGGCCCCTCCATGTTGTAATGAAGGCCCTCGTAACCTCCTCCCGCCGTATACAGTTCGAGGTCGATACGTGGGTCGGAACTCTCGATGACACCGCCTAGTTCAGCACCATCGGGAACGTCGTCACCTCGCCAGTCGTGAATCTCCGGGGGAGGAGCAAGCCCAAGCAACATCCGAAGAACGAGTTCTCCCGCATCCGGATGATGTTCCCATTCCTGTGCTTCGTCTCCCCAGTCGTCGAAATCGGTTGCATCCTTCGCGAAGATTTCGCTTCCGTAGTAGATTGTGTGACCCTGATGAGCCGGGGCTCCGTGCCCCCGTAAATCCTCATCATCGTCAGGTTCCCAGATCACACCGGTCATCGTGTGCACGTTGTAGGCTCCTTTTTGCGGAAAGGCCCACGGCGGTATGACCAATGTGTAGTTGATGGGGACCCACTCTTCGACGGCAACGGTCTCAAAGTAGCTGAACTCTTCTTCTTCCCAGGATTCAATCTCGTCGATCGACGGGTAACCATCTTCATCGTGCACTTCTATCAATCGAATCGGTAACAACTCTCCGTTGGCGATGGCGTAGATACGCAATTCGGCGGGAAGCCAATCCTGTCCCCGGAAGATATAGAACCCGTCTCTGACGAAATACTCGCCCTCGTATAGCCAAGACTCCTCAAAGTTCATTGTCGGCTTCATGTGCTCCCGCCCCCAGTAACCGACCGTTCTTCCAGGCGACTCCGAGTCTTGATCCTCATAATCTGCAGGATCGCGGTAATCCCGGTCGACACCCAGCGGATCGGCCTCGTCGGGCTTTTCGAATTCTTCCTCGTCTACGTCGGTGTCATCAGGGAGGTCCGCATCACTGACATCCGTCGTAGTATCGGCACCAGTATCCTCAGCAGATTCCTGGCTTTGATTTGCAGAAATTTCGACCGGCTCATTGTCGCTACAGCCGAGCCCGAAAAAGAACACTCCCATCATTCCGACCAACAAGGTAAATCGTTGCATGGCTTTGCCCTGGTGGCGCTTGTTGTATGTTGACTTAGTTCATGAAGCCGGGGCCGCCCCGTTTGGACAGCCCCGGTTCCTTCGGTGAGTGTTTTCTAATTAATTCCGGGTATATCACAGTCGTTTGTTGTATCCGTATCTACGAATCCGTCATCCCACGCGTTTCCGTCCGGGTTGAGGACTCCGCGAGCGCAGCCTTTCGCTTCCGGTGGGAGTTCATGATGTTGAAATTGGACCGCTAGAGAACGCGCTACTGGATCCGTTACAACGTCTATAATTTCATCGGGGATCATATTTCCGTCTTCATCCTGCGGCTCCATCTGTAAGGACAACTTCGTCTCATAACACTCTATCTGCACGATCACGAATCCCGACTCCGTCTCAAACCAGGTGGCAACGCATCGCGTACCATCACTGCGAATATTGCTGATAGAGGAGGCTACGGTATCCCGTTCCTCTCGATAGGTGTGAACCAACATTCTGAGAGTGGCTTCCCATCCCTGATCCTCAAGTTCCTCTTGATCTTCAACCATCATGTAAGGAAACGGAGTTAGCCACCATTGTGTCGAGGCCTCGCCATCCCACATCGTATCCGAGGAGGTGGTCACAGTAGAGTCATCGTCGTCGATCGTCTCGGTAGTACCATCCGCTCGATCGATCTTCTGGGTCTGTTCGTGCCTGTAGTCGGGATTGATAAAATCCTCGGTGCGATTCTCCCCGTCTATATAAATTTGGCCGTCCTCATCCGTGATCGTGTCGTAGACGAATACCCCCGTGGTCGCGTCCGTAGGCCCTCCGTCGGTAGTCATCTTCACGGTGGTACCGTGGACGACAACCATATAGCTGTATTGCGTCGTATCAATTCCCAGCAGTTCATTGTACGTTTGATTTAACTCCTCTTCGCTGGTGTAATGTCCCTGATTCGGATGCGTCGGAATCACTTCCCCGTTAAGTTCGTAAGCGTCAATAGTAATTTTGTAATCGACGTTGTAGTCTGTGGGGTTTCGTTCGATTTCTCTCCAGTCTGGATCCGGGAGCGTATCCTGCCAGTAGTCAGCCTTATCCAGATCAACTTCCCAGCACGTCTCATGGGGGGGGGGAAGCGTTACA
>SKMT01000246.1 GCA_007120915.1 Myxococcales bacterium
CCGAAAAATGCTCCACGGCGATATCGGGGCCGTCCACCGGTTCATCGGAGATGACGATGGGGTCGTCGGCGATCATCACGTTGTTTTCGGTGCTCGCCTCCTCGACGTCGTCTTCGCTGTAGGCTTCGACGATGACCCACATCTCCTTTTCTTCGCCCTCCGGGGGCACGATGGGGTCGGTGAGGGTGAACTCCTCGGGGCCGATCAACTGGTCGCTCTGAGCCAGAAGCTGAGTGGGGTCGCTGCTGTCGACCAGGATCGCTTCGTCGCGGTCAAACTCCGGCTCGTCGTGCAGGTAGGTGTCGTAGACGACGTCGAACACGTCGGCGCCACCGAGGTTCGCCAGGGTGAACCCGCGGGTGAACTGGTTGAGCTCAGGGAAGGCGCGATCGGGCATCGCCTCCAGGCCCTGCACCGAGATGTTGGGCCGGTCCTCGTCGAGGTTGTCGACCCGGATGGTCGCGGCGCTGGCGTCGACGGTGGCGTCGGGGTCATCAAATCCGATCTGATCTTCCGGATCGATGACGACCACGGCGTGGTAGTCGTCGGTGTCGACGTCCGGGGCGTAGTCGGTGATGCTGACGTTGCGCGTCTCCCCGCCACCGAGCGCGATCTCATCGTCGCCCTCCAGCTCAAAGCGCTGGGTGCCGACTTTGGCCAGCGGTGCGTCCTCGTCGTCGAGCACGTCGCGCTCGGTGTGGCGGTCTGTCGCCAGGTAGCCGGAGACCTCGAAGGGGGTGACCACGTCGCTGGCGGTGTTGTTTTGCACATCAAAGGAGATGGTGACCTGTTCATCCTCGGCGATGACGTTCGCCGGGCTAACCTGCACGGAGTCGACGCTCAGATCGACGGGGTCGTACACGGGAAAGGTCCTGGTTTTTGTGTCGGCGACGTCGCCGTCGTACAGCGCCTCGACGGTAATTTCATAGCCCGCGGTGTTGGTTTCGTCATAGCTGTGGGTGGCGCTGCCTTCGATGCCGTCGCCAGAGGAGGCGTTGCCGTCATCGAAGTCGACTTGCCATCTGTAGTCATCCTCATCGGCGTCGTCGGCGGGATTGATGGTCACCGACACCTCCAGTTGCACGCCGGCATATCCCATCTCGGGGCTGAGGGTGACGTCGTCGATGCTGCCGGCGGCGTCGGCCGGGTCTTCCCCACATCCTGTGGCGGTGACTACCAACCCCACTACCAGAACGATCACTGCAAAGAGGATATTGCGCCCGGGGCAGGCTGTGCGAATGAGATCCGATTGTTGAGTCATGGTCCGTCGCGGTTTCGGGATACGAAAAGTCGGCGTCCTGCGACCAGGTGAGGGTGCGGCACAAATTCAGGAGACCAATTCTGTTGAAATGGGGTGGTTTTTTCAAGGTGGAGTCGCACAGGCGGGCAGGCTCGCGACCATCGGTGCGCCCGGGGGGTTTAGAACAGCGCTGCCTTGACGGAAATTACGACGCTGGAGTAGCGTAGTCGCATCAGCGCGGTTACCGACCACAATCCGATGAACTCGGTGTTTGTTCCCGGCGGTTTACCCGCAACAACGGCTCCACCAGACGCAGGAGGACGTCCTTGTCGAGCAAAGATGACAAAGCAGATCTTTCGAATCTCAAGTCCCGGCTGGGACTGAACAAAAAAAAGAAGTCCGGCGGCGATGCCGAATCGTCGACGTCATCGACGTCGTCGAAGTCCTCGTCTGGGGCGCAAAAGGCCCGTAAGCCCGGCGACAGCGGTGCATCGGCCACCAAGAGCGGCGGGACTTCCAGACCGAAAAAGGCAGGCGGGGTTGATGATCGCCTGGCGGCGCTGAAGGAGTCGACGCTCGGCAAGAAGGAGCCGGAGCCAGAGCCGGAGCCGGCACAGATTCTTGAGGAAGAGGCTCAGCCTCAGCAGCACAGCGGAGCGTCGGCAGGCGCTTCTGGCGCTGGTGGGGCGGGCCAGGCTGCAGGTGGTGGTTCGCCAGCTCAGCCTGCTCAACCGGGGGGATTCCAGGGACCGCCTCCCGGCGCCCAGGGGCCGCCGCCGACAGCCCGGCCGTCCAGCCAGCAGTCGGGGCCACAACAACAGCAAAGCTCACCGGATCCCGTCGTCGATCCCGGGGCAGTGGACGATGCGGACCTCGATGACATCAACCTGAGCGAAATCGGTGTCGACGACGACAGCATCTTCTCGCCGCCGGTGTTGGTGGTGTTGGGTGTGCTGCTGGTGGTGGGGCTGATCTTTGGCTTTCTCGCCAACCAGAGCATGCAGGCGCGTCAACTGGAACAGGCGCGCATCGCCGATGCGGCGGCGCTTCAAGAAGAAATCGAGCCGCGGCTCGACGACTTCGACCGGGCCATGGAGATCATCGAAGGGCTCGACCCGAGCCGGGTGGACTTCGAAGCGGTCGAAGAGCTGCGGGAGCTTGAATTTGCCATTGATGCCCGCGTGCTTCCCGGCAACCGGATCTTGCTGGGTGAGCAGATCATCGGTCCGCTCAACCGCTACATGGGCGAGTCCAACGTGCTGCTGCAACTGATCAATCAGCACGCCCATCTGACCACGGGGCCCGAAAGAGAAGAGCTGGAGGTCTTCATGGAGGAGATCGAGGAGGTCGACGAGGACGAACAGATCGCGGCGCTGTTCGATGTCGGCGTTCTTCAGACCCACCTGATTCAGGTGCTCCAGGACGAAGCCTTGCCGGGGGATTATATCCCGCGAACGGGTCGGCTGGTTCGGATTCCCGACGACTTCGAGGACCTGGAGCCTGATGAAGATGGGATGGTGGAGGTCGAATTTGTCTCCTCCGGAGCGAGCACGGAAGCGGAGCTGGCATCGCTGGTTCCGATTGTGTTCAGCGATTTTATCGACGTGGAAGCGGGCAACGCCATGCAGCGCCACCAGGAGCGGGTCGCCCAGTTGCAGCAGTACATCGACGATCTGAGCGGAAGCGTGCCCGTGCTTCGCGAGCAGGTGGAGGCGCAGGCCACCGCCGATCCGCCGGCGTTGTTTACGCTGACCGCAAGCGAAGATCCGGCCGAGGAGATGGATGACGAAGAGCTCGAAGAGATCATCGAGCCCGACGAACCTTCCGAGCCCGATGAGCCTGCTGAGCCGGAGGAGCCGGACGAGCAGGACGAGTAATCTCGGCGATTCGTTGCCCCTGGTTTTGCCAGATGAACCCGTGCTCGCCCGGGATGGAACGTGGTCGTTCTGTCTCGCTGAGGGCACGGGTTTTTTTCTGCCGGATCAGGTGGTGAGGCCGGCATCTGTTTGGAGGTGATATGGCTCAGACCATCGTGGAGCTGTTCGAAGATCAGGTGCATCGCTCCAGTGTGCGCCCGGCGCTGAGCCGGTGGCGCGACGGGCTCTGGGAGCAGTTTACCTGGAAGGAGTGGTGGGACGCATCGGAGCGGCTGGCCGCCGGGCTGATCGAGCATGGAACCGAGCCCGGTGAGCGCGTGGCGCTGATGATGTCGACTCGGCTTCAGTGGGTGGTGGTGGATATGGCGATTGCCATGGCCGGGGCGGCCAGCGTGGCGCTTCATGTGCAGACGCCACCGGCGGAACTGGCGCGGATGCTTCGGGAGAACGAAGTGTGCACGGTGGTCGTGGAGAACCCGCTGCAGCTTGGACGGGTAGTCCAGGCGCGAGAAGAAGCGCCAGGGATCGAACGGATCATCTACGTCGAAGAGGACGTGCTGGTGGCGTCGCCGGGCCGGCGGGGAGAGGACTTCGTGCGGATTGAATCGATGGCGCTGCCCGAGCAGTTGGACGTGGAGTCGCTTGACGAACTGCGGGCGACAGGACGGGCTGTACTGGCTGATCAGCCGAGGTTTGTGGCCCGACGCCGGCGCAAGATCGACGCCGACATGGCGGCGGTGGTCTCCTATACCGCCGGCGTCAGTGGTCGGCCCCGGGGAGTGGTGCTCACCCACCGAAACCTGGTCTCTCAGGTAGAGGCGATGGCATCGCTGAGGCTGTTTTCGAGCGACGACTCCCAACTGTTGTTCTTGCCGCTGGCCCACATGTTCGCCCAGATCTTGTATCTGGCGGCGGTGGGCTTCGGGATGAGCACTGTATTCGGGAGGGGGCCGGAGCATCTTCTGGAGGATTTGCAGCAGACCACGCCGACGCTGGTCGCCAGTGTGCCCCGGGTCTACGAGCGAATCGAGGACGAGATCATCGAGCGGGTGCGTCGCAGGCGCTGGCGCTCAAGACTTCTGCCGGCGGCACTGCGGGTGGGCCAGGCGGTCAGCCGCCGCGTGCAGAGCGGGGAGAACGTGGGGCCGATCCTGAAGTGGGAGCATCGCCTCTTCTCGCACCTTCTGCTCGAAGATGTGCGGGAGTTGTTGGGAGGAGAGGTGCGGTTTCTGATCTCCGGGGGAGCACCGCTGAAAGAGGAGACCTGCGAGTTTTTCTTTGCCGCCGGCGTGCTTCTGTTGGAGGGATACGGGCTGACCGAGACGGCGGGGGCGGTGGCGTTCAACATGCCCGACGATTTTCGCATCGGAAGCGTCGGAAAGCCGCTTCCCGGTGTGGACGTAACCATCGCCGAGGACGGCGAGATACTGGTGCGCGGCGACACAGTGATGACGAGCGCCGTCGGTGCACAAGATTCAGAGGAGCGAAACATCGGAGACGATGGTTGGTTGCATACCCGGGATATCGGGAAGTTCGACGACGACGGATTTTTGTACATCACGGATCGCAAGCGCGACTCCATCGTCACCTCCACGGGCACTCATGTGGCACCGGAGCCGATTGAGCGACAGCTTTGTGAGCTGCCGCTGATCGCACATGCGGCGGTGGTAGGCGACGGGCGTCCGCACCTTGCGGCGCTGGTGGTGCTCGAGCCAGATGCGGTGCTTCAGTTTGTCAAAGAGCAGGGGATCGACGCCGCCGAACCGGTGCGCCAACTCAAAGAGCATCCCCGGCTTCGGCGCCGCATTCGAGAGCATATCGATGCGATAAATCGCAGGCTGGCGTCCTATGAACGGATTCGCTCGTTTCTGGTGATCCCGGAGTTTTTGTCGACGCAGGCCCGCACGCTCACCCCGTCGGGGGCGGTGCGGCGCGCTGAACTGCTACGTCGCTACGATGACCAGGTCCAGCAGTTGTACGAAGGGGCTCAGCCGGTGGAGGTGGGCCGGTAACAACAGAAAATTTGACGAGATGCACCACGGCGCTACGCTGGGATCAACTCGCCGGGAGTGGCGCTTCTCAATCCGTTTCGCCCACCCGGCGGCGTCCATGGAAGGACACAACCGACAATCGTCCACGGAGGACATCATGACTCGCCAGCAAGGTCGTATTCGCCGCCAACCGTCGTCGGGACTGAATTTCGCCGGGGTACGCCGATATCCGCGGCGCCGGCTCTCCGTCGAAGTGCTGATTCAGGATGCCGAGGGGTGGGAAATCCCCGTGGAGAGCGTCGATTTCAGCCCGGTGGGCATGTTCGTGAAATCCTACTTTCTGTTCGATGTCGGTGCGGTGCACAACCTCATCTTTCGATGCCCCGACGGCGAAGAGCTGTTCTCGGTGCGCGCTCAGGTCACCCGGGTCGAAAATGACTGCCTGGAAGACGAAGACGCGGCGCCGGTGGAAGTGTTGCCGGGGATGGCCTATGAGTTCGTCGACATGACGCAGACCCGCAAATCGCGGCTCAGAAGGCTGGCCGAACGCGTGTGAGCAGGCAGTGCTTGAATTCGTCAAATTCCACGGGCTGGGAAACGATTTCATCATCGTCGAGGGCGACACATCTGACCTCGGCGTCGATGAGATCCGGAGGGTGTGCCGGCGTCACCGGGGCGTAGGAGCGGACGGAGTGCTCTTCGTTCAGCCCACCGACGCCGGTGTGGCGATGGTGGTGTATAACCGCGACGGCACCCGCCCTGAGATGTGCGGCAATGGCGTGCGCTGTGTGGCCGCCTACGCTGTGAAGTACATGGGGCTCGACACCCAGATGGTCGTCGACAGTGACGCCGGTCCCCGGGCCTGTCAGGTCGAGCGGCGCGAACGCCACCGCTGGGACGTCACCGTCGACATGGGAACGGCGCAGGTCGGTGGTGAACCGGGTGCGCTTCGCATCGATGATCGGCAGTTTGAGTACGTCGATGTCGATATGGGCAACCCCCACGCCGTGATCTTCGAGATGCCCGAGATGGAGCTGATCGACAGGCTCGGCGCGCAGGCAAACAGCCCGGATTCGCCCTTCGAAGAGGGAGTGAATCTGGAGTTCGTCCACCAAAAGGACGATCGGCTTGAAGTGGTGGTCTATGAACGTGGAGTGGGCCGCACCCGGGCCTGCGGTACCGGCGCCTGTGCGGTGGCTGCGGCGGCCTGGGACAGCGGGCGTTGTCCCGGAGACGAGTCGGTGGACGTCGAGTTGCCCGGCGGAGTGCTCACCATCGCCAACCGCACCGGTCAGGTGTGGATGACCGGACCGGCCCAGGAGGTGTTTCGCGGTCAGTGGTCTTCGGAGGGCTGACCAAATGATGCCGGCGATGTACGCTGGCTGATAAGGAGAAGGAACGATGATGATGGAGAATCGACGTCAGGTAATGGTGGTGGGATTGATCGCGGCGGCGCTGCTCGTTTCGGGCTGCGCCGAATCGGTGACGATAGCGAGCAACGGGCTTGCCATGCTGGTCGCGTCCGTGCTGCTGTGGTCGACCATCAACCTGAGTAATGATTGATACTCGAAAGGATCGGTGACGATGGACTGGAGCGAGGTGCTCGACCCTGAACTTAGCCCCCGTGAACTGCTGTGTGAGCGTCTTCCCGAGCTTCATCAGCAGCGCATCGACCAGTATCGGCGCCTGGTAGAGGCGCCGATGATCTTCAGCTTTCTGTTCCCCGACAGCGGCGAGCAGTACACCCTGAGGGTGACCACACAGAAGGTGGAGGCCGTCGAAGGGGACATGATCGACTTTCCCCAGGCCACCGCCCGGGGGAGCCGCGACCAGTGGAAGCGCTGCGTAGAGTTGGTGCGCCGGCTCGCCGAGCCCGCCGACGACCAGATCGACCGCGTCGACGGCCGAATCAAGATTACTCAGAACGTCGTCGACGGATTTGAACAGTTCGACGGAGTGTTGCGGGTGATCATCACGGATTTGCCCGACGACGCCGAATCACTGGAGTTCGAGGTGGTGCTCAACGACTACACCGAACCGGACTGGGCCGAGACGGCGACGGTTACCGTTCAGTGGCAGGTGCTCGAAGACGTCGCCCACGGCCGGCTCGACCCCGTGGAAGCGGCCCGCAAGGCAAAGGTGGGCGGAAAGGTGGGCCTGGCCATCGATCTGGGCGGGTATTTTGCCACCGAGTTCGATCTGTGAGGCCTGGGTGGTGGGTGATGGGTGGTGGGTGGTGGGGATGGCGGTGGTGGAACCTCGGCGGTCACAACGAGGGGTTGCACCGGCGTCGGGACGGCGTTACAACATCGGCACCTTCGGTGATTCGGTGCCCTTTTCCCGGCTGGGTTCGATGATTTTACAACCACGTGATGTCGGCTGGATCGAAGTGATCTGTGGACCCATGTTCTCGGGCAAGACCGAGGAGCTAATTCGGCGGCTTACCCGCGCGAAGTATGCACGTCAGAAGGTTCAGATTTTCAAACCCAACATCGACAATCGTTACGATGACGACTTTGTGGTCAGCCACAGCCAGCAGTCACTGCCCGGAGTGGGAGTGGAGGACCTGGATGAGCTGGAAGAGCGGCTGGACCACCAGGTGGAAGTGATCGGGATCGACGAAGTGCAGTTTTTTGACGACGCAGTCGTCGATTTCTGTGAAGAGCTCGCCGACGGGGGCCGACGGGTGATTGTCGCCGGGCTGGACCAGGATTATCGAGGCGAGCCTTTCGAGCCGATGCCCCGGCTGTTGTCCGTCGCAGAGTACATCACGAAGCTGTCGGCGATCTGTGTGCAGTGTGGCAATCCGGCCCACCGCAGCTACCGGCTCGCTGAAGATCC
>SKMT01000118.1 GCA_007120915.1 Myxococcales bacterium
CGGCAGTGTCGAAACCGAGCAAACTCTTCTGTCGACTCCTCCAGACCCCGATGCCAGCACCGAACTCGCCGCCGAAAGATCCGCTCCGGGCGATGAGTCTGAAGTCTACAACCTCAGCGATCTCGTCGAAGAACCTGACGACAGTTCCACCGACTCCGGCGCTCAAGTCGCTAGATCCAGCGACGATACAACCTCCACCCTTGACCGGCCATCCTTCGAACGGGATGCCGCCAAATCAACGCACCACCTCACCGATGACGATGCGGAAGTCGACTCGCTGATCGCCCGACTGGCACGCCTTCAGACCAAAATGATCGCCGGCATCGTCATCACCGTCTTCGTCATCCTCGCCGCCGCCACATGGGTGGTCATCGAGTTCGAACCCTTTGTGTTTGCTGACGACAAAGATATGCAGGAGGTCGCTCAGTTCGCCGCCCGCGGCGCCGATGGCGACCAGTCCGACTCCGCTTCCGACTCTGACGACGCTGTCGAACAGCCCAACGATGACCCGCTCGACCCTACCGCAGCCGATCCCCAGCAGGACGCCCCCCGTGAGGTCACCGTCTCTGACGAACAGGATGATGACCAGCCGGACGATGATTCCGAAGAAGACGAGCCCTCCGAACAGCAGCAGGACGAAGAAGACGAACAACCCGAACAGCAGCAGGACGAAGAAGACGAACAACCCGAACAGCAACAGCACGAACCTGCCGCTGAACCTCAGCCTCGTCCCGAACCTCCGCCCGCTCAATCCGAACCCGAGCAACCTCCGCCGGCCCAACAGCAACCACCGCGACTGGACGGACCAGGCGAAACAGGTGATGATGATGATGATGAGCAAGAGGATGGTCCGCCTCGCCTGGACCTGTGATATTCAACGTTGCCCCTTCATCCGGGAATTGCCATGCCGTATCGCCTGACGCTTCTATTGGTCGCCGCCGCTGCGTTGCTTCTGATGCCCACCGCCGCCGCCGCAGATGACGACGCCTATCAGGAGATGCTCCAACTCAGCAGAGCCGCCGCCGATGCCGTCGATGACGGCAACTTCGAGCTGGGCGCCGTCAAGTTCCGTCAGGCCTTCGACGCACACCCCGATCCGGTGCTGCTGAACAATGAGATGATCGCCTGGTACCGCGCTGACGACTGCCACAACGCCCTTGTTCCAGCGCGCACCTTCCTGGATCTGTACGGACAAAATGAGGAAGACATCGACGAATCGGACCGGCGCAATGTGCGTACCGTCACCATCGAGTGTCACCTGCAGTTGGCGGAACGGGCGCTCGACGACGATGATCTGATCCTGGCGAACTACCACCTCGATATGGTCTCGCCCAAAGACCATGACGATGATGAACAACAACGCTACACCGCGCTTCGCGACGATCTGAGCGCACACCCTGACTTCGATGCTGCTCCCTCCGACGACACGCCCTCCGCTGCCGCCTCTCCCGGTGATGGCTCCAGCAGCCAACACTTCGCCTGGGGCCAGATCGCCGGGGGCGTAGCTCTGGCTGGCATTGGATTATCGATGCACACCGTTGCGTTAAGCAGGCAGTCCCAGCTTCAGTCGCTGGCCGAAGAAGACGCCTCACTGTTTGAAGAACGCCGCTCTGATTGGTCGGACTACCAGAACACCGCTCGCTGGATGGTTCCCACACTCTATGTGTTGTCGGCGGCGGCCATCGGCTCCGGGACCTACTTCTTGCTTCGCGACGAATCAGGCCCGGGGCTCTCCTCGATCTCCCCGGCCATCGGTCCCGATCACACCGGACTGACGCTCACCGGCCAGTTCTGATGGCGCTTTCCTCCAGTTGACGTACCCATGACCGACCTGCAGACGCGTTTTCTCGTCGTCGGTGCCGGCATGACCGGGCTGGCCTTTGCCAACTTTATCGATGACGACGATCTGCTGGTCGTCGAGCGCGAATCCCAGATCGGTGGCTGGTGCAAGACAGTGCGCCGCGACGGCTTCGTATGGGACTACTCCGGGCATTTCTTCCACTTCAAACATCCCGACGTCGAAGCCTATCTGCGCCGGCGTATGCCCGACGACGATATTGTGACCGTTCAGAAGCGCTCGCTGATCCATCTCGATGGTCATCGCATCGACTTCCCCTTTCAGAAGAATATCCACCAGCTTCCCAAACCGCTGTTCATCGATGCGTTGTACGACCTCTTTTTTCGCCAGGAGCACCAGTTCGACGCCGACATTGATCCCGACTCCTTCCAGGGGATGCTCTACGAAAAATTCGGAGAGACCATCAGCGAGTTGTTTCTCGTTCCCTACAACGAGAAGCTCTACGCCTGTGATCTCAGCCGGCTGGACCGCAACGCCATGGGGCGGTTCTTTCCCCACGCCGATCTCGAAGAGATCATCCGCAACATGCGCCGGCCCGACAACAGCTCCTACAACTCTACGTTTACCTATCCGCTCAACGGAGCGATCCGCTACGTCGAGGCACTTGCCTCCGAAGTGCCCGAGGAGCGAATCCTCACCGATGCCGGTGTCATCGACATCGATGTCCACAACCGGATCGCCACCCTCGCCGACGGACGAACCGTCGGCTTCGACCACTGCATCAGCTCTGCGCCCTTCGACCGACTGCTTCAGATCACCGGGATCGAGCACAACCCCCAGGTGTTCACCTCCAACAAGGTGCTGGTCTTCAACCTCGGCTTCGACCGAAAGGGCCCCGAAGATGTCCACTGGATCTACTTTCCACAACGAGAGGTCTGCTTTTACCGCGCCGGGTTCTACGACAACATCATGGGCACCGACCGCATGAGCCTCTACGTCGAGATCGGACTCACTACCGATGCTGTCGTCGACGTTGCATCTGCCCGCGATGAGGTACTCCAGCACCTGCGACAGGTCGGCATCGTCGACGGACACGAGCTGGTCGCCCACCATCATGTCGTGCTCGATCCGGCCTACGTCCACATCACCGAAGCCTCCAATCGGGCATTCGATGAACTGTCTGCCACCCTTCGATGTGCCGGTATTCATTCCATCGGCCGCTACGGCGGATGGACCTACTGCTCGATCGAAGACAACATTGTGGAGGCTCGCGCGCTGGCCCAGCGTTTCAATCGCCTCGACTCGACCTGAGAAGCAGTCAACGACGTCGTGACCGAGCAAAAGCGCTACGTCGAGAACATTCGACGGAAACTGGACTGAACTCCCCCGCTATTTGCGACCGAATCTACTCTTTGACCGCTGCTAACGCTCAGTCGGCGTCGTCCGACTGTTCGAGCAGCCATCTCGTCTCTTCGATATCATCCTGAAGTTCACCGCCCCAGTCCGACTCTTCGGCTTCCTCGTATTCCGCAGCGTCCTGAGCGCTGACCTGGTTGCCGCTTAGATACCCCAGCATCATCACCAGGCCCACCAGCACCAGAACCACCGCCACCAGATGGGTGCGCTGTACCCCGCCGAACAACTCGCTGACCCCGCTGAACACTTGATTGCCACCGGAACCGGACGATTCCGTGCTCACCGCCCCGCTCGCTGTTGCCGGAGTGGCACTCTTGATACGCCCCGCCTGACGTGCTTCCTGGATGGGATCGACTTTGCGGTGGCCTGTATGCCGTTCGTACGCCTCGATCACCTTCGCGACATCCAGGTGCATCTCCCGGGCGTAGTTTCTCAGATGGCCTCGGGCGAACACCTCCGCTTCGTATTCTTCGAACCGGTCTTCTTCGAGATGGCGCAGCATCGGCTTGGGCACACGGGTCATCGCTGCGACGTCATCAATCGTCAGACCTCGCTTCTCCCTTGCCTCTTTGAGCAATGTCCCCGGTGACTTCATACTGCGTTTTCTACGCTCCACATCTATAACTTCTTGCTAAATGGGACTACCACTAGGGCTTAACTGCTTGATCATTCACACGTTCGCGCCTGCTTACATACTCCATCTACATCGAATTGCAACCCTGCACGATCATCTTCTGCGCTGCGGCTGAATGCGGCTGTGCGCCGACAAACCTCGACCTGTCGTAACAGAGTGCTGGAAACGCGATGATTCGTAACCGTCGTGCTGTATCCTAATGTGCTACTTTAAGACTGCAGGATGAACCTCAACACGTCAATTTTGCCTTCGTAACGGCTTGTACTTCCGCAGCCGACTCCCCCCCTGAAACTTGACACCTGAGAGGGGCATTGATAGCTATTCGGAGTACTCGACAGCGGCCCCGGCCCGTCGCCTCACACCACCCTGAACACCCCCTGGCGGCGGGACCTCTTTTTGGGTCATCCGTCTGTCGCCGTGGTCTTTCCCGGCCGTACCCCCAAGGAGTTGTCATGTTGGTCCGTACTGTCCCCCTGCTCGCAGCAGTCACCTCAGCAACCCTGTTGCTCTTCTTCGCGCCTCCGGCGCAGGCAGCGGAGTTTACTGACCTGCTAAGTGCCGCCGACGACCTCGATGACGGCGACCCCGACACCTACAACCCCTGGGACTTCCACATCGAGCCGTCGTTTACCTTCGACTACTCCACCGCCCAGATCTCACGGGAAGCACCCTGTGTGCCCCACGACTATCCAACGGCAGACGACTACCCGGAGATGGACTCCGAGCAGTTGGGCGATTACAGCGATTTCGTCCACTCCAACCCCCGGCTTATCAGCGAACGCGGCCGCTGCGACGAACCGACCATCGTGTACAACAACGAGATGATGTATCGCCAGCTTCGCCACACCCTGGATTTGGAGCTGCGCGCCGGGCTGTACAAGGACCTGGAGTTGCGCGTGAACTTCCCCTACGTCATCAACTCCAGCCGCGGGCTGCGCTACCACGACGACGTCGACGAGACCAATTCCAGCGTCGATCCCGCCACCGGAGACATCCGCGATCACGGTGAAGATGTCTTCGATGATGGCGTCGACTACCAGCAAGAACGCGGCGCCTACGCCTCGGCGCTGGACCAGTACCAGATGTACCGATTCATGGAACTGGACGACGACTTCCGCAACTACGACCGAAGCGGAATGGGCGACCCCTCCGTAGGCATTCACTGGGCCCCCTGGAGTGACTACCGCGACGACACCAAGGCGACCATGGTGGTAGGCATGGACTATGTGATGCCCATCGCCCCCATCCAGAAGGCCGACAACGACGCGGTGGGCGAAGGGCTGCACAAACTGGAGTGGAATCTCGCCGCCTCCAAACGCTTCGACTGGATTGAGCCGTACTTCGGCGCCCGCTACACCCTTCCCATCCCGGCCACCGATTCGCTGTACGGCGACGTGCATGAGGGCTCCGGGGACGAAGGAGCCGGCCAGGTGGTCACCAACCCCCCGCACGAAGGGATGTTTACCATCGGCACCGAGTTTATCCCCTATGAAGATCCCGAAATCGGCGCTCGCTATGGCGTCGACTTGCGCTTTGAGTTCGGCTACACCTCCGAGGGGCGTGACTACACTCCGCTGTTCGACCACATGACCGCCGACGATAACCACTGCAACGGAAAACGCCTCTCCGATGTGCAACCGAGCTTCGACGACCAGGGAACGCTTGAGAATCCCGACGACGTCGCCTGTAGCTGGGTCGTGCAGCAACCCTCCAACACCGCCCCCCCGGAATACAACCTGCGAGACACCGACGCGAACACCCAGTTTCAGTTCGATGATCTGATGACCGTCGACGACTACGGCACCTTCTCCGGGATGCTCGGTGTCTATCTGCAGCCCACCGAATACTTCCAGTTTCGCACCACCGCTTCGCTGACCCACCACCAGTCCCACCTGCTGACCAATGCACGAACCGGTCGCAACACCGAACACACCGACGAGGACACGGTCGACATGAATGATCCCCGCGAGCGTAACCCGGCATACAACCCGGCCTACGACAACTCCGGGGACCGCTTCCGCGTCGAACGCTTCAACACCTGGCAGCTATCAGCGACGCTGGCCGTGCAGTTCTAAGCGGGCTGACTACTCGTTGCTCAGCGCTTCGATCCGCCCGTAAATCGCCGACCGCGGCACGTCACACATCTCATCGACCACCTCTTTGATGGTTCGTGAGCTGACTTCTTGGTCAGCGAGCACACGAATCAGCCGGTCCGCTTCTGCCCACTGCTGCTGCCCTTCTTCGGGCTGGAGTGCCGGGCCCACACACAGCACAATCTCACCGTAGATCGAATCTCGACTCTCCAGCTCGGCGAGCACCTGCCCCACCGGGCCGGTGACGTACTCCTCATGCATCTTCGTCAGCTCCCTGCCCAGACAAACCTGACGGTCCTCCCCCAGCACCTGCTGCATCTCTTCGAGCACATCCAACACCCGGTGCGGTGATGCATACAAGAGCACGGTCACCCCGAGTTCAGCCAACTGTTCGAGCCGCTCGATTCGCTTCGCCGACTTCGTCGGCAAAAACCCCTCGAAGAAAAACCGGTCCGTCGCCAACCCCGACGCGCTCAGCGCCACCACCGCTGCCACCGGCCCCGGCAGCGCCACCACCTCCAGCCCCCGTCTTCTGCACTCTCGGACCAGCTTAAACCCGGGGTCCGAAATAGTGGGCGTGCCCGCGTCGGTAACCAACACCACCTGCCGGCCCTGCTCTACGCTGTCCGCAAGCCCTCCCACCTTCTCAACGGCGGTGTGCTCATCATAGCGCTCCAGCCGCGGTTGCCCCTCCTTCCGTTCGATCCCCAGCAGTTTCAGCAACTTTCCGGTACGCCGGGTATCCTCGCAGACGATAACATCCGCGCCGCTGAGCGCCTCGATCTGCCGCGGCGTCGCATCCTCCAGATTCCCGATCGGCGTCGGACAGACTACAAGCACACAACACCTCCCTGAGCATCCCCATCAACGTTCCGATACAGCTCTTCGCTTTCCAGCACCTCAGAACCCGGGGCAGCCTGAACTGCGACTGGCCCCGGGCTACGGGTCGAGCAATGAACCTCCACGGGCACCCAGCGCCCAGCGCCTAGCGCCTAGCGCCTAGCGCCTAGCGCCCAGTACCCAGCGCCTACTTCCCGATGGCAAGCCCGAATTCTTCGCGAAGCTGGAAATACTCTTCGCTGATCGAGAACAGTACCAGCTCGCGAATCTTGTCTTTCACGCTGGCCTTGCCAATGGGAACCAGATCGCTTTTGACGGCCTGAGCGGCGGTGTGAATATCGCCGCACAGCAGAAGGCCCATGCGAATCGAGGTGTGCTCCACCGCCTTCAGCCAGGCCGACAGGTTCGGGTTTTCTCCCTTGTCCAAAAACTTGCGCATCGCCTTTTGGGCCTGCAGCAGAAGCTGGTCGGGGATTCCGGCCACCGTCTGCTTGAGCTCCTCGGCCTGACCGCCAAGCTGCTTGGACAGCCCCAGGCTCGGCTCCGTCAGATCCATCAGCGCCATAAAGTAGGTCTTCAAGAACTCCGTGGGCTGCCCGATCGACCCCATGTAGTGCTGGGGAAGCATCCAGGTCAGCGACTTCGCGATGACAAATGCCAGCTCACGGTCGTCCGTCTTCTGTCGGACGTCTCCGCCGATGATCACCGCCGGAGGATCGACGTTGGCATTTCGCATTCCCACCCGCTGGTCACCCTTCAGGTACACCTTCGGGGGCGGCAGAAGATTGATGGTCTGAGCGACGTATCGGTACAGCTTGTTGAACAGCACCGGTTCGTCCAGGTCCACCTTGTCCTTGCGCTTGTGAACATCCCAATCCTTGATCGAGCGCAGCGAGTAGGTGGAACGAAGTCCCGTGCCCAGCCGGCTCATGATGAAGGTGATCAACATGTCCTGGTCGGGATGGTACAGCCTCTTGAGAAGCTCATCGTTGAACGCCCCGTTCGCCGCCGGCAGGCTGTCTCCCAGATACTTCTTGTAGAACGTCTCTTCC
>SKMT01000498.1 GCA_007120915.1 Myxococcales bacterium
CCGGTGGCCACGACCTGGCAGTCGACGGTCTCGTAGGCATCGTCGTTATCGTCGATGTCCGGAGCGTCGTAATCGTGTTGGTTTTGGCAGTGGTCAGGATTGCAGATTTCGAGAGGGTCGCTACGTGTGCCGTCGAGACCGACGGCGGTGACGATGATGCAACGATGGGCACCGGAATCGAGGTGTTGGCGCACGGGTTCGCCGCTGTGCTGGCTGGCAAGGATGGCCCCGAGTCCGGTGGAGTATTCGATTTCAAACCAGGTGTCGTCGGTGTCGTCGGCGGTGACCTCGACCTCGTGCCACTGTCGACGGTCCGGGCTGTAACAGGTGTCGTGGACTTCCAGGTCGACGGTGGTGCGCGTCCAGTGGATGTCGTCGATGGTGGCCGGGGGAGGGGATTGTTCGTCGACGACGTCAAACGTCAGGGTGGTTTTGTCGGTGTATTCACCGTCTTCGTCGGCGAAAGTGCCGCCTTCGTCGGCGGGGTGAACGGAAATGGTCAGCTCGTGGGTGCCCGTAGCGAGCTCGGCGTCGGGGGTGACGATGTAGTGGTCGAGCTGCTCTATGCTGCCCTGGGACATTCGGATTTCATCGGTGGTGGTGTCGACGGGCTCGCCGTCTTCGTCGGTTAACTCAAACACCAGATCGTGGATGGATCGGCTCATCCAGACAGAAAACTCGGCATCAGAGGGGACCTCCGTTCCTGTCGCCGGTTGGACGTGTTCGATGCCACCGGAGTCCCAGGAGCAGGCATCAGCGTCGGCGGGGGCGGCGACAACGGTGATGAATGCAGCGGTGGCGGCGATGGCAATGAGGGTGAGATCGCGCGGCATGGGTACCCCTGATGGTTTTGGGGAGGCTCGGGGCCGGGGGGATTATTGGGGAATGGTAGGCGAACTGGGTCAAGAGCGTCTACAGCCGATAGCCAGGAGACAATCGTGACCGATGGGTCAACAGCTCATACAGCCGATAGCCGGGAGGCAATCGTGCCCGATGGGTCAAAAGCTCATACTGCCGATAGCCGGGAGGCTATCGTGACCGATGGGTCAAAAAAACAAGGGGTTGTATGGTCACGATAGCCTCCGGGCTATCGGCAGTAGCATTCTGTTCGGCCGTCGAGTTAGCACGGCGATGGCGGCGAGAAACGCGATGGCCCACAGCAGTGAGCCCGGGCCGGCGCCGGCGGAACAGGCCGATTCTGCCTGGTCGTTGCTCTCATCGTCATCGGTGTCGTCGCCGTTGTCGTCGTCGCCACTGTCGTCGTTGTCGCCGAGTGGTTCGCCGGTGTCGCAGTCGACTTCTTCGAGGGGGCCGAAGTCATCTTCTGGGGATTTGCAGACGTCCGGTTCGCACCGTTCGACCGGGTCGCTTCGGGTGCCGTCGATGGCGACGGTTTCGACGGTGAAGCAACCGGTTTCTTCGGCGATGTTGTGGCGCAGTTGCTCGTGGACGGGATGGGTGGCGATGACGCCGTCTTCGTCGGTGTCGTAGTCGAATTCGAACCAGACGTCGTCGCGATCTTCATCGATGACGATGTCGTGCCACTGTGGGGATGATCCATAGCATGTGTCGGGATTCGGGTCGTCGATGCGCGTCCAGTGGATGTCGTCGGGGGTGGGCGGTGCATCAATATTGTCGTCGGTGACGGTGAAGCTGAGTGTAATGTCGTCGGGATAGTCTTCAGACGGGGATACGGTCAGGGTGTGCGTTCCGGGGTCGAGCGGTGACTCGGGGATCACGCGGAAGTGGTCGACACGATGAATTTCGACGCCGTACTGAAGCCGGTCGGTTTCGATATCGACGTCGTCGCCGTCGTCGTCGAGTATTTCGAATTCCCATTCGATCCAGTCGCTGCCGGGTTTAAACCACAGCGACAACTCGGCGTCGGGGGGCACTTCTGCGCCGTCTTCGGGGAGTGTGTTTCTGATAACGCCGTCCTCCCAGGAGCAGGCATCGGCGTCGGCGGGGGTGACGACTACGGCGGTGAGGGTTGTGGCGGCGGTGGCGATGAGGGCGATCAGGTGGGTGATGCGGTGCATGGGGCCTCCGGGGGGGCGTCAGTGTGCGAGGGTAGGATGGCAGAAGTGAGGGAGGCTGCCAGTGAAATAAATTTCACCCCTGAGGGTTGGGACGCTTCTGGTTTGCGAGGGGCCCCTCCGTCCCTTCGGGACACCTCCCCACTCGTGGCCTCGTGGGGAGGGAATCTTCTGGTATTCGGTGTGCCCCTCCGTCCCTTCGGGACACCTCCCCACTCGTGCCTCGTGGGGAGGGAAGCCGTGCAGGTTTGTACCGTGAGTAATTTGTGGGGGTGGAGGGAGGGAAATGGGCGTCAGAGTTCGGTGACGACGGGGCAGTGGTCGGAGATGTGTTCGACGTAGGTGGGGCATTCGGCGCGGACGTCGCAGCCGACGGTTTTGCAGGCGCCGCCGACGTGGATGGACTGGGCCGGTTGGGTCGAGAGAATGTGGTCGAGGTTGCTGGTGGCGCAGAGGTCTTCGCGATCCCAGTAGACGGTGCAGGGCAGATCGAGGGAGGGCCAGTGGAGGTTGGCGGCGTCGACCAGTTTCTGGAGTTGGTAGAAGTCGGCGACGCCGGTGGTGTTGAAGTCGCCGAGTACGTTGACGTCGTGGCCGTCGTCGACGGCGTCGGTGACCAGGGGTTTGAGGGCTTCGATCTGTTTGCGGCGCACTTCGCGGTGGTGGTCGTGGGCGGCGAGGTGGACGACGAAGAGCCGGAAGGTGCGTGGTTCGGCGCCGTAGCGGGTGCGGAATTTCGCCTCCAGGGTGGCGCGGGAGGCGCCCGGTTTGATGACTGTGTCGCGGTGGGTGGTGGTGTCGAGCAGCTCGAGTTCGTCGTCGTTGTAGACCACGGCGACGCGGCGGCTCGGTCTTTTCTGTTTGACGTAGGCGGTGTTCCAGTGGTCGCCGAGGTAGTCGTCGACGTTACGGTCGAAGGTGTCGGTGTCGGTGATCTCCTGGACGGCGGCGACCTGCACGTCGAGGTCGCCGATCAGCTCGACGGCCCCGGCGGCCTGGGTGGGGTTCTTGGGGTAGTCCTGGATGTTGAAGGTCGCAATTTTGACCGTCGGGGGGCCGGTCAGAAGGGCGAAGAGCACGGCGAATGCGACGAGCAACACCAGTGCAGTGAGTACGACAGTGGGGACGTTGAGACGCCGACGGACCAGTAACACGAGGAGACCGGGAATCGTGTCTGGTCGTCGGCGCATCGTCGGTGGCCTGTTGGGGGCGAGAGGTTACTCGGCGCGGAAGGTTTTGGTGCTTTCTTTGCACAGATCGAGCACACCCTCGTCGTCGGGGCTTCCGGCGCAGGTGACGACGTACAGCGGGTCAGTATCGAGCACCATGGAGCGCATCTTCAGCGGCTGGCTGTCGTCGCTGGGGTGGGCGTCGATGATGGTGATTTCATTGCCCTCGTACGTGGTAGAGGTGCGCGGGTCGCCGACGTCGTAGTCGGGAAGTTCATTTTCGATTTCCCGGACACTGGCGCCGACGACGGTGTCGTAGGAATGAGATCCGGGTTCTTCGGTGACGACCATATTGGACGTCATGCCGCCGACGGTGGGACCGGCCATGGATGGGCCGACGACCTCGGGGGGGACCGGAGGCGGGACTTCCTGTTCGGACCAGCCCTCGGGGGGGACGTAGGAGTACTTGTCCTCGTAGACGTGTCGATCTTCGTCGTCGATATCCGGGGGAGGTTCGGCGGTCTCTTGTTGTTCGGGGGCCGGTTCGTCGGCCTGGTCAGCGGCTTGCGATTCGTCGGCCTGGTCGGTGGCTTCCGGTTCGTCGCAGGCGATGACGATCAGTGATGTGGCAGTCAGGGCAATCAGCAAAGAAAACAGGCGCATAGGCAATCCATCCTCAATATCAGTGTGACGCAGCAAGGCCAGCGGCATGTCCGACAAGTTCATCGACGGTCTCGCAGGTGTCAAGGTCGCAGGTCAGCGCGAAGACGTAGGGGGCGGTGTCGGCGGTGAACACCAGTGTGCGCAGCTCGCCGCGCTCGGAGACAAAGGCACCGTCGGTCAGTTCATCGCCGTCGACGTCGGAGACGCCCAGAAATTGAGAGCGAAGGTCCTCAAGGCGTTCGTCGGCGGTGAGGTCTTCGCCGTCGAGGTCCCAGATCTGAAGCCCGGTGCCGAAGCCGGAGTCTTCATCGTTGGCGGAGTGAAAACGGATGGCGTTGTAGCCGGGGGAGGGTGACTGGCCGGCGAAGTCGGCGGGTTCGAGGTCATCGTCGCCGATCAGTTCGGCGGCCTGGTCGGCGTCGAAGTAGGACTGGGCGCGAAGGGGGGCGTCGTCGGAGATGACCCCGGCGGAGTCGGCGGATTCGACGTAGATGCGTTCGAGCCCGGCCGGTTCGGCGTCGTCGGGGTCGATGGAGTCGGCGGTGGGCATGTCGTCGGACTGCTGGCCCGGAGCGGGCTGTTCGACGTCTTCGCCGGCGTCGGCTTCGGGATCGACGGCGTCGGTTTCGTCGGAGCAGGCGGCGAACAGCAGGAGTGCTGCTGTCAACGCGTAGATTTTGAGAGGTTGGGTCATGGCGCCGTCACTCGTCGAAGTCGAGTCGGTATTTTGCCTCCAGTTGGAGGGTTGTGAGGTCGCGGCGGAGTCTATGGCAAAACCGTTGTGCGGCAAGGAAAAATTCCTCGTACCAGGCGGCGAGTGCGTCGGTGAATTCGTCGCCGATGCGGGGGATAAGCTCGGCGAGTTTTTCGCGTCGTTGTTCGGCGGGGGCGTCTTCGCCGAGTTCGATGATGGCGTCGAGGGTGGTGTCGCCGCCGGCGGCGAGGCGTCCCTCGGTGCGTGCGCGCCAGCGGCCGAAGACCCGTTCTCGAAGTACAGTCTTAAGCGCCCGTGTCTCGTCGAAGAAGCCCTCCAGCCGGCGGCGAAGCGCCCGGGCGTCGGTCACGGAGAGTGAGGCGAACAGGGGGCTGAGACGGGCGGCGAGTTCGCTTTCGAGGTCGGCGGTTTCGCGCAGCACTTCTCGTTCGGCCCGCTCGATGACGTCGGCGAGCCGCTCTTCGAGAAGCTCCAGGATGAAGGCGCGGTCGTCAGGTTCGAGCACCACACGGCTGAAGATCTGGCCGCGCCGCCGCAGCGCATCGCCGATTTCGCGTTCAATACCGAGGGTGACGAAGTCGAACCGGTCTTCGAGTGTGAGGGCGTGTTCGCTGGCTTCACTGCGGGGGGCGCTGGCCATCTCGTCGATGGTTTCGAGCAGTTCATCGGCGCCGCCGATCAACTCGTCGAACATCGCCATTTCGTCATTGCGGATTTCGGCGACGTCGTCGAGTAGCGCGTCGAGCCCGCGGGAGACCTCGCCGGCTTTGATCTGCCAGGAGCGCTGCACGAACTGTTCGTCGAGCAACTGAAGCAGCCGCTCGAAGTCGCCGGTGGTCTCTTCGTCGCCGTCGCCGGTACGCGCCTGAAGCGCCTCGAGTGCGGAGATGGCGAGGATGTCGAGCACCTGGTCGCCGGCGTTGTCTTCCAGATACTCGAGGATTTCGTCGACGTCGTCCTGGCGTTGGTCGGGGTCGCCGAAGCGGTCGATCTTGTTGACCAGAAGGATCACCCGGGAGTCGGACTCGGGGATGGAGCGCAGCCGGGAGAATTCGGTTTCGGTCAGCGCCTGGTTGGCGTCGAGCAGCCACAGGATTGCTTCGGCTTCTTCGAGGGTCTGAGCGGCGAGTTGCTCGTGGCGTTCGTCCAGGGCGTTGAATCCGGGTGTGTCGAGGTAGTTCAGTGAGCGCAATTCCGGGTGGGGATAGCTGTAGTCGAGCCGGGCGATCTCTTCGGGGACGTCTTTCATCTTCTGCTGGGCTGTGGCGAAGTCGACGTCTTCGAGGCGGCCGTCTTCGTAGACGATGCGGGCGCCTTTTCGGGGGCCGTAGCCCATCACGCAGGGATGTGCGGTGGTGGGCAGCACGCCCATGGGCACGACCTTTTCGCCGAGCAGGGCGTTGACCAGTGTCGATTTGCCGGAGTTGAACTCGCCGAGGATGGCCACTGACAGGGGGCTGTCGAGGGTGTCGAGCAGTTGGTGGACCCGGGGCAGGACCTGTTCGAGACGAGGTTCGCCGCGGAAGTGGTCGCGAAGCCCGGTGAGTGCGGCGACCAGATCGGCGGTGCTTTCGACGGATTGAGGTCGTTTCCAGTCGGGGCGAAGCGCCTGGAGCGCCCGGTCGGTGTCCTGTTGCAGGCGTTCGCGCAGTTCGGCGTTCGGGTCGGCGTCGAGGGCGCGGCGGAAGGCGACGAGCGCTTCGGCGGGGTCGTCGGAGCGAAGTGCCACCGATCCGAGGGCGTGCAACAACTGTGGAGGGCGGGTGCGGTGTAGTTGGTCGGCTTCTTCGAGCAGGTGGCGGGCGCCGACGGGGTCGTCCATCTGAAGCCGGCAGCGGCCCAGCCCGAGAAGTGCCTGGGCGCGCCGGTCGGTGTCGCTGGTGTCGACAAGCTGCGCGAACCGTTGAGCTGCCGACTCGACCTGACCCAACTGCAGGGCCGTGCGTGCGGCGCCGAGGTTTGCTTCCTCGTGATCCGGGTCGCGGGTCAGCGCCGATTCGTAGGATTCGAGTGCTTTGTGCGGGTTGTCGATCCGCTCGTTGGTCTCACCGATGAGCGCGAAGATTTCGGCGTCTTCTTCGGAGTCGTCGAGCGCGCGGATGAGGTGTTGGTTGGCCCTGGATGCTCGGCCGGCGGCGAGGTGAGCGCGTGCGGCGCCGAGCAGTGCTTCGCGGTCGTCGGGGTCGCGCTCCAGAAGCTGTTCGAAGGCGATGGAGGCTTCGTCGACGTTGTGGCAGTCCGCTTCGATGCGCCCGAGTGTAAGCAGGGCCTGCCGGTCCGGGGTGTCGCCGATGGCGGAGTGGATGGTGTCGCGGGCTTCGTCGAATTCACCACGCCGGCGCAGAGCTTCGGCGAGCATCAGCGCCGCGTCGGTCTGTTCGGGCCAGATACGGAGTGCTTTTCGCAACTGACGCGCTGCTTTGTCGGGGCGGTCCTGGTCCAGATGGACCCTGCCGAGCCCGAAGTGCAGGTCGTAGGCGAAGGGTGGGTCCTCGTCGAGTTGAAGTGCGCGTCGGAAGTGTGCGGCGGCTTCGCTTCGGTGGCCCATCTTTTCGTGGCACAGCCCCAGGTAGAAATGGGCGGCGGCGGATTCGCGGATGTCCAGCGCCTGGTCGAAGAGTTCGACGGCCCGATCGATGTCGTCGAGATAGAAGTAGCAGAGCGCGCGCATGCGGCGGGTGCGCTCGGTGTTGGGCCGGCGGTGCTCCGCTTCGCCCAGATGCAGAAGCGCCTGTTCGTAGTCGTCGCGTTCCATCGCCCGGCGCGCCCTGTTGTGCAGGGTGTTGATCTCCTCGGGGAGCATGACTTCTTCGAGGAAATCGCCGACGCGGTCGCCTATGCGGTCTAGGATCGACATGGGTTGTTGGGCTCTGGGCTCTGGTCGCTTGGTGCTGGGCTCTGGGTGCTGGGCTCTGGGTGCTGGGCGCTGGGCTCTGGGTGCTGGGCTCTGGGTGCTGGGCTCTGGTCGCTGGGCTCTGGTCGCTGGGCGCTGGGCTCTGGTCGCTGGGTAGAAGCACCCTGCGGTGGCGGATGGTTGTTTTTGGTCGTGTGGGCTCTGTATCAGTATCTTCGGATAGCTTATGTGGATGGGATGGGCAACCAGCGGGGCAGGGTGTCACTACCCAGCGCCAAGAGCCAAGCGCCCAGCGCCAAGCGCCAAGCGCCAAGCTCCCAGCGCCAAGCGCCAAGCGCCCAGCGCCAAGCGCCCAGCACCCAGAGCCAAGCGCCAAGCGCCAAGCTCCCAGCGCCAAGCGCCAAGCGCCAAGCCCCCAGCGCCAAGCGCCAAGCGCCAAGCGCCAAGCGCCCAG
>SKMT01000255.1 GCA_007120915.1 Myxococcales bacterium
CGTCCATCCACCGCCAGCCCGTCGATCCGCTCCGGGGCCATGTATTCGACGGTACCAACCTGGCCGGTGTCTTCGACCTCCATCAGTTCGTCGGCCTGCCCGATCCCGAAGTCGATCAGCTTCGGGCGGCCCTGATCGTCGAAGAGAATATTCTGCGGTTTGACGTCGCGATGCACTACCCCCCGCTCGTGCAACTCGTCGAGCGTCTCAAGCACCGGAATTATCACCTCCAGCGCCTCCCCCTCGTTGAACTGCCCTTTCTCGGCGAGCAGCACGTCCAGGCCCGCCCCGTCGAGATACTCCATGACCATCGCCGGGCGCCCGTCGACTTCGGTAGTGCCGAACACACGCACCACTCCGGGATGGTCCAGATCCCGCATCAGTTGTGCTTCTCGCTCGAAGGCTTCCACAGTGCCCCGGTCGTCCATCAGGTGTTCGTGCAACACCTTGATGGCCACATCCTGCTCGGCGGCATTGTCCCGGGCGCGCCACACCGTCGACATTCCGCCGCGTCCGGCGACTTCAAGCAATTCGTAGCGGTTGTGGGGGGCCTGGTGGGTCATTCGACGAGTTCCTCCACCTCCTGCTGAGCCCGGAGCATCGTCTGGAGATTCTCCAGTTGCCCTTCGGGCGTTGTGTCGAAATCGAAGGTGACCTCGTCGTCGATCGTTGCGAAGGCGTCGCTGTCACTGCGCAGGTCGAGCAATGCCCCGCGCACTGCGACCAGCCGGGCCTTGAGCATGGTCACGTCGAACATGGTGCGGTCGTGATCTTCGAGCGCCTCCAGGCATTCGCTCCGGTATTCCTGCAGTGCCTGCCCGTCGACGTCCTCGCCGCATTGCGCCAGGCGCATGTCGATACGCTGCAGTCTCTGTACCAGCTCGACGGTTCGCTCCCGGCCCGCTTCGCTTCTCATCTCATCGAGCGCCCGGCCCAGTTCAAGCACTTCCTCGACGAGCGCGGCGATCAAATCCGAATCATCGCTCTCTTCGGCCACCGCCACCGCCAGCACCAGAATCTCGAAGACCTCGCGGCGGATACCCTCATCACCGATGCGCTCCAGTTGCCGCCCCGTATCCGTCGGAAGCACAGCAGTACCCGCCTGTGGTCCCCGGCCCTGAAGCGACTCGGTGGGAATCATGAACGCATGTCCCCTGTGGCGCACTACGTCCTTGCGACTTCCCAGCCTGCGCTTGAGAGGCACCAGCAACAACTGGCTTGCGAGCAGAGCGGCAAAGAAGACGAAAAACCCTGCCAGCGCCAGCCCGTCGGGCACCGGTACGTTGACGTGGGCTGTAAAAATCCCGGTGATCAGCACCAGGGCAATCCCGACCATCACCCCCGTGCTGCGCCCGCTGCCGCTGAAGGCGGTGCGCCAGGCGCCGGGCAACTTTCGGGTAATCTCGTGGGGAATCGACCGCTGGTGTAGCTTGCGCGATACTCGCCGGGCATCTTCTCGCGTCAGATCCGACAGAAGCACGTAGGGCGGCCAGCGATACTCCCAGTCGCGATCGGCGAGATTCTGGGTATCCTCGTGAGACTCCAGCAACTCCATCAGGTCATTGAACTGTGTCTCGCTGAGATACTTCGGCTCCATGTTCGACTCAAACCACACGTCGGGTTTGAAGGAGTCGTGGGGAGAGACGATGCGCACCATCAACTCACCGGCGCCGGGATTTTGCACCAGACGACGAAACTCGTAGTCGCACACAACACAGCGGGCGACGCCATCGATGACCGGCGACTCACATTGCGGACAGTACTCGGTGTTTCTCGTCACCCAGCGCCGCCACATCACCTCGTCATAGGCTCCGAACAGCGCACGGCGCATCTGATCGGCCGTGGCAAATCGGGCCGACACATCGGAGGTGAGCGACCGTTCGATCACGTACTTCGCTTCCTTCGGCAACCCATCGGGCAGGTCGTCGACGGGGTTGTGGCCGGCGCCCCGGGCGAACCGGAAGGCCTCGCGCATGCTACCGTCCACCGGTGGATGACCCACCAGCGCCTCGTAAGCGACAGCCCCCGCCGAATAGAGGTCGGCGCGCCCGTCGTAGTCCATGCCCAGGATCCGCTCCGGCGCCATCGCCTCCAACGCTCCCAACACCCGGGTGTGCATCGTCAACGCCACCAACTCGTCGACCCTGGCAAGCCCGAACCCGCCGATTCGACCCGTGCCGTCTTCGCCCACGAAGATATGCTCCGCGTTCAGATCCCGGTGCCAGATCCCCTTTTGATGCGCTTCTTGAAGCCCGGCGAGCACTGAGTCGAGTACCGGTCGCAACTGATCCCAGCTCATCGGTCCGTCGCGACGGATGGTGGTGCGAACCGACGGCGCATCGACATACTCCATCACCAGCGCGACGGTGTCGTCGGTCTCGATCAGGTCATAGATTCGGATAATGGAGGGGTGTTCCAGCCGCCGCACCGCCGCAAGCTGGCGACGAAGCCGCCGCCGGATCGGCTCCTGATCGACCAGATGCCGATGCAACACCTTCAGCGCCACATCCCTGCCGCCGCAGCGCTCCACGGCGTGCACCAGCGTCGACATCCGCCCCGTTTTGATCGGTTCGACCGGCTCGAACCGCTCGTCGAGCCGATCAGACCAGTAGATGTCCGCTTTGGTCATATCGGCGCCTGCAACATCGAAGGCCAACTGTTCGGCGTGGTCTAAATGTGTACGCACCACCCCGGCGGGTCACTTCCCTACCCTGCATCAGATAAAACCACCCAAACCGGTGACGCCTTCCACAAGACGATCTTCTACCCTCGCGATGAGCACGCTGGCCACGGCCGAAACCAACAGTATCTACCAGGGCCGCCAGCATTCGTTTTCGTCGTCATCGCAGGTATAGGACGATCCGAATGCACCACATCCCCCGCAGTTCTCGCTGCGCATATGCCCGCAGTTGTCTTCGGCCTCAAGATCACCGCATTCGGCGTCATGGCGGTCACAGAACTGGGAGGCGCTTTCGGACTGGCACTCACAGGTGTTGTCGCTGGTACAGACGTCGTATTCACCGTCGCATTCACCGCAGTCGTGCTGTTCGCCGCAACCATCGCCGACGGTGCCGCATTCGCTATCCTCACAGGCATCTTCTCTGGGAGTGGGCACACACTCCTCGTCATCGCATCGGTGCACACCGTCATCTTCGAGGCACCACCCCTCATCACAGTCGTCGCATTCAACGGTCCCGCCACAACCGTCGTCGTGAGTCCCGCACTCTGCTTCGAGAGCTCCATCGATGGAGCAGTCGCCCCTGGTCAGTGGTTCGCAGCCACACTCGTTGTCCCCGGCATCGCCGGCACCACACTCATTCGGCGGGGTACAGTCCGGGCACACCGCATTTCGGATATTCCCGCAGGAGTCTTCCGCTTCGATGGTCCCACATTCTGCGCCCTCCTGATCACACAACTGGTGGTCGGACTCGCCGATGCATTCCACATCGTCCCCGGCGTCATCGGGTTCCGCATCGACGTCACCACCGGCGTCCAACTCCGGATCTGCCTCGTTGTAGCCCGGCGGCTCGGAGGGACACCCCACAACCAACACCATCACAAACAGGCCCACCATCAAAAGTGCACCCCGGCGGGAAATCTTTAGGGATTCAAAGCTCATTGAACGCTCATTGCGGGAGGAATCGTGCTGCCGAAGATGACGGTGTACGAGATTACACAACCGTCAGACCACCGAAAACCGCCGGAAAAGTCAATTGTTTGACTGTAACTTGGGAGCGCGTCCTGCCAGGTCGCATCGGTCTTGAGTCGTGCGTCTTGGGTCGTGGGTCTTGACACCACCCGCGGTGGTTCACACAGTTCCGGAGCCATGAATGACGAACTGACCCCCATTGCTGATTACTGCCGGGCTGCCGGGCTGCCCTTCGACGAGCAACGCGCCGAAAACATGGTCCACTATCTGGACCTGTTGATGCACTTCGACGACACGCTGGGGCTGATCGGTCCCGACGACCGGGCCACGGTAGTCGAGGAGCTGCTGCTGGACAGCCTGGTCGCCGCTGCAGCCCGCGCTCCGGCGGGGCCCATCCTCGATGTCGGCACCGGCGCCGGGCTGCCGGGCATCCCCCTCAAGATCCTCTTTGACGATCTGCCGATGACGCTGGTGGAACCGCGCGGGAGGCGGTCGACCTTTCTCAAAATTGCCACCCACAGGCTCGAATTGACGGACGTTGAGCTTTTCGAGGATCGTATCGAAAAGTTCGACGCCACCGGCTTTGACTTTGTGGTCTCCAAGGCATTCCGTGAGCCCGTCGAGTGGATTGAGACCGCCGTGGAGTACATCGGGCAAGGAGGAGCCATCGTCTGCATGGGGCGGAACAAAGACCGCTCCCGGCTGGTTGATGCCGCCAACGGGTTGTCGCTGCAGTTGGTCGGCGACGCCTCCATCGGAAAGAAGGCCCCCGAACAGCGTGTCTGCTATGCTTTTGAGCGAGACTGAGGCACGACCTCACGACCCAAGACCCACGACGCTTTTTCTGACCTCCCACTTCTGACTTCCGACCTCTGATAGTGTCCTCCTCGACCCTCATCGCCCTGGTCATCATGGTGGTTGTGCTGGTGGTCATACCGGTGACCGTGGCGCTGTATCGATCCTGGAAGGTTCCCAAAGCCTGGAGTGCTCTCCAGAAGAAGCGGGGGCTCGACGACGAGACCGACGACGACGTGCGAGGGCCCACGCCCAATCATCTCGCCGGAGATCTTCGCGGCCACGACGTCGAGGTGTGGATGGACACCGACATCGCCGCCCGCGGCAAAACCGGACCTCCTCACGCGCAGTACACCAACATCGAAGTGCCACTGCAGGCCGACGACGACTCCCGGGTGGGCATCAAGCTCAAAGGAGTGGGCACCACCATCTGGCGCAAGATGATGACCTCCCCCGGCGGCTACCGCTACAAGGCCGACGAGATGGACGACGGAGGCGAATCGGACGTCGACGCCGAGACCTTCGACGACCGCTTCGCCATCGCCGGCCGGCTCTCCTCGTCTCTTCGCCGGGCGCTGGCCACCCCTGAAATCGCCGATGTCATCGAGGAGTTACTCTCCTCATCGGCGGAATTGCACATCGAAAACGGAAAGCTGCGCTACACCGAACCGGGTCGAGTCTCCCGAGAGGGTCGACTGAAGCTGCTGGTCGACGACATCGTGGAGTTGGCCGTTCTGATCGACGACCAACTCCAGCAGTAGGTGTCACCGCTTGCACCGGCGTGCCAAATCCGAGACCATAACAGGGTATGTTCCCCGTTGACGTGTCGGGACAGGGTTTGCGCACCTTCCACGGACTGGACACCATGCATCTACGCTTTCGATTCAACCTTCTGTTGCTGGCAGCACTGCTGGCCGTGGGTTGCCAGACACTCAACAACGACGACCCCGAGCAGACCGACGAGTCCTGGGAGCCCGAGGAGACCATCGAGGCCGAGGACCGCAACCCCCTGTTGCTGGTGGGCATCGATGGATTCAAACCGTCCTATCTGGACACCTACGAGGATCAGCTTCCGACGCTGAACCAGCTCGCCGACGGCGGGGTGCGCGCCGAGTCACTCAAACCGGTGTTTCCCACCCATACGTTCCCGAATCTGTACAGCATCGTCTCCGGGCTGTACCCGGAAAATCATGGAGTGGTCGCCAACACCTTTTACGACCCGGACATGGAAGAGACGATGACGCTGGGCGATGACACCACCCATAACGACCCCGCCTGGTTTGGCGGCGAACCGATCTGGGTGACCGCCGAGAACGCCGGGTTGACGGCGGCGACGTTTTTCTGGGTCGGCTCCGAAGCGCCCATCGGCGGGGTCAGGCCCACGCACTACGTCTCCTATGACTCGTCGATCCCCCACCGCCAGCGCACCGACCAGGTCGTTGAGTGGCTCACCGACGAAGACGACCCCGTCGACTTCGCCACGCTCTACTTCGCCAGCCCCGACGGCGCCGGGCATCAGTACGGCACCGACTCCCGAGATCTGGCCGAGACGCTGGAGCGCGTCGACTCACAGATTCAGCGGCTTATCGCCGGATTGAACGACGGCGGGCTGTGGCCTGACGTCAACATCCTGCTGGTGTCGGACCACGGCATGACCGATCTGAGCGACGACAAGGTCATCTTTCTGGACGACATCATCGACATGTCCGATGTATGGGTGGTCGACTGGTCGCCGGTAGCAATGATCCGGCCCGACCAGGGCAAATTCAGCGAGGTCTACGAACAACTGAAGCAGGCCGAAGAGGACCACAATTTCTCGGTGTACCGGCGCGATGAGCTCCCGGAACGTTATCGGCTCGCCGACAACGACCGGGTCGCTCCCATCGTCGTCATCGCCGACAAGCCCTACTCGCTGACCAGCCACGGCTACTACCAGGACCGGGGCCTGCTTACCGGTGGTCACGGTTTCGACCCGAAGTACGAGCAGATGCATGGCTTCTTCATCGGCATCGGTCCTGATCTTCCCGACAGGCACCGTACAGACACGCTGAAGGCCGTCGATCTCTACTCGCTGATGTCCTTTCTGCTGGCCGTCGCCCCGGCCGACAATGACGGATCCTTCGAGCGCATCGGCTCCGAGATCTTTGCCGACTAAACGGGTGATCACCACACCATTTCAACTCATCCTCCTCCCAGAGGTCTTCGCTACGCATGGACAACAACGCACAATCGAACAACAGCCGCCGCGATCAGCGCGAAAAAGCACTCAAACAGGCCGCCATCGAAGTCTTCTACCAGCACGGTTACCACGCTGCGAAGGTCTCCCAGATCGTCGACCGCGTCGGTGTGGCCCAGGGCACCTTCTATCTGTACTTCGAGGGCAAACAGCAGTTGTTCTCCCAGTTGGTCAGTGACTTTCTGGAGCTGTTTGTCTCCACCGTCGCCGACTGGGAACCCGCCGAGATCGACTCTCGTCAGGTGCTGGCCGATGAGTTGGCCGGCGCCGGAGTGCGGCTGACCGAAGTATTGCTGGAAAATCGCAAAATGACGGCCATCTTCTTTCGAGAAGCCCAGGCGGTGGCCCCGGAGTGCACCGAGTTGATTCGCCACGCCTACGACACCCTTCTGGCGATGTTGACCGACTTTAATCGCATTCTGTGGCGCCGGGGATTGATCCCGGAGATGGACTTTCGGATTCTGGCGACGATGACGGTGGGGATGGTCGAACGGGTCATCGTCGAGCGCATCGTCCACGACACACTCGAAGGCACGGATCCCGAAGAGATCGTCGAGCATCTGGTGATGCACTTTATGGCCGGTACCACCGCGGAACTCGACGAGCCTCTCGTCGACGAACAACTGGAGTTTGATGAGCAACTCGATGACTGAATCTGCCATAAAATTGATTGTGTCGAACTGCTCTCCCGACGAGGCCCCCGCGCTCGCCCGCAGCCTTGTCGATGATCGGCTTGCGGCCTGTGTCAACGTCATCGGCCCCATCAAAAGCTACTACCACTGGGACGGTGAGTTGTGCGAAGACCGGGAAGTCACACTCTTGATCAAGACCACCGCCGGTCGCTGCGACGAACTGATCGACGAACTGGCGCGGCTGCACTCCTACGACGTACCCGAAATCGTGGTACTGGATCCCGAAGATGTCGCCGATTCCTATGCCGGGTGGGTCCATGAGCAGGTCCGGTAACAAACGTCCCATCGTCCGATTTTCCACTCCCAGCCCCGAGGCGACACCGCGTCGCTGGACGGTGCGCCTGGGCGCGGTGACCGATCGCGATCTCGTCGGCGGCAAAGCCCGGGGGCTGGGCAAGGTGCTCAATGCCGGCTTCGATGTACCCCGCGGGTTCTGTGTGACCACCGACGCCTTCCAGGCATTTGTGGGCGCTGTGGCGACACAATGCGACAGTA
>SKMT01000088.1 GCA_007120915.1 Myxococcales bacterium
CAGCCCCGGCGATGATGACGAATCGGATGGGGACGCCGATGAGGAAGAGGCGTCCGCGCAGTGAGACTTACTTAAATTCCACGTCCATCACTTCGACCTGCCGGTCTCCCTTGGGAGCCCGGATGGTCGCTTCTTCACCGATGCTCTTTCCGATCAGCGCTCGGGCGATGGGGCTGGCATAGGAGATTTTGTTTTCTTTGATGTCCGACTCGTCGTCGCCGACGATCTGGTAGGTGAACTCCTCGTCGGCTTCGAAGTCGAAGATCGTCACGGTTGCGCCGAAGACGACCCGATCGCCGCTGAGGCTGGTCGGGTCGATGACTTCGGCCTGGGCAAGCTTGCCCTGGATTTCCCGAATCCTCCCCTCGATAAAGCCCTGCTTTTCTTTCGCAGCGTCGTACTCGGCATTTTCGCTCAGGTCGCCGTGGGCGCGCGCCTCTTCGATCGCTTCGACCACCTTGGGGCGCTCCTTGGTTTTGAGCCGGGCCAGTTCCTCTTTGAGCTTCTGATGACCGTGCGTGGTCATCGGGATCTTGTCCATTGCCATGGTCAACTGCTCTCTGGTTGAAGTAGGTGACTGGGTGAAAATGTCCCCCGCAAGCGTAAAAGCGCCGGAGGTACTCCCTCCGGCGTGCAGAACGGGTCGGGGCGGCCCGCCCAATCGGACCGCCGATCTTCAGGGCGCCACAGTATGGGCGAGCCCAGCAGTGTTTGCAACCGGGCCGGATCGCAGCGGTCAGTCGTCGAACTCGCCGGCCTGCAGCCGGTCCCAGTACGACACCAGCGCCGCCTTGATCTTCGGTGCCAGCAACACGGCGCCGATGATGTTGGGAAACGCCATCGACAGCAGCATCATGTCCGCAAACTCCAGGACGTTGTCCAGCGTCGAGATCGAGCCCAGGAAGATGAAGAACAAAAACAGAATCCGGTAGGTCATCGACTCGCCGGTGCCGAACAGAAACGACCAGCACCGCTCCCCGTAGTACGACCAGGAGATCATGGTGCTGAAGGCGAACAACACCACTGCAATGGCCAGAATGTAGGGGAACCAGCCGATGACGGTTCCGAAGGCGGCCTGGGTCAGCGCAATGTCGTCGAGCCCCGCCATCGCCGGGTCGGCGTACACCCCGGTGATCACGATGACCGAACCGGTCATAAAGCAGACGATGATGGTGTCGATTGCCGGCTCCAACAACGCGACAAATCCCTCGCGGACCGGTTCTTTGGTCCGCGCTGCGGAGTGTGCAATCGCCGCCGAGCCGATGCCCGCCTCACTGGAGAAGACCGCGCGCTGGATGCCGACGATCAACACGCCGACCACACCGCCCATCCCGGCCTCCGGATTGAAGGCGCGCAATACGATTTCCTGGGCCGCCCAGGGCACAAGATGGTAGTGCGAGATCAGGATGTACAACGCGGCGAGTACGTACAGCAGACACATCGCCGGCACGATGCGCGAGGCGACCTTACCGATTCGTTTAATCCCGCCGATGATCACCAGCCCCACCAGAAAGACCATCAAGAACCCGAACAGCCAGCTTCGGGGCTGGACGCCGCCGTCGATCTCTTCGTCGTGTTGTACCTCCATTCCCTCCGGGGTCGTCCAGTCGATGTCGCGGTGGTCCACCTGCCCGAACTCGACGTCGTGCAATGTGCCGGGGGCGATGTTGTAGTCCGGCCCTGACTTCGCGGCGATGACCTCGAAGGTCAGCGCCCAGCGACCGTCGTCGGTCTCGGTCCAGTCGTCGAGGCTGACGTTCATCTCTTCGGTCGGGTGGTAGCGCAGGTCGGGGCGGTCTTCGCCATGGGGTGACGCAGCGCTGAGCCGCACCAGATGGGTCGGATAGTTCTCAAATTCGATGCGATTGTCGTGGACCACCGTCGCTTCACCCTCGGCCTGCTCGCCGGCGAGCCAGGGCACAAGTTCGGTGGAGGCCTGAAAGCTCTGGTTGGCCTGGAACATATTGCCGCCCCCGAAGGAGGCGCCGATACACAGAATCGCAAAGATCACCGCCAGATACTTGCCCAGAGTGGGGCGGCCGATCTCGGCGAGGCCGTCTCTCAGGTAGACCATCGGTCCACCCTGGACGCGCCCCTGCTCGTCGACCTTCCGGTACATCTGGCCCAGCGTGCACTCGGCGAACTTGGAGGCCATCCCGAACACGGCGGCGACCATCATCCAGAACACCGCGCCCGGCCCACCGATGGCCACGGCGATGGCGACACCGGCGATGTTTCCAAGCCCCACCGTCGCCGACAGGGCAGTAGACAACGCCTCGAAGTGGTTGACCTCTCCCGGGTCGTCCTCGTCGTCGTACTTGCCCAGGACCACCCGAATTGCGTGGCGGACCCCACGCAGGTTGATGAAGTCAAAACGGAAGGTGAAGTACACCGCTCCCGCCGCCAGGGTGATCACCACCAGCGGCATCTCACCGATGACCGCCCAACCCCCACGGATCAGCTCCGGAATCGTGCCCATCAGCACCGCAGCCATCGCATCGACGAGCACCCCGAAGTACTGGTCGACCATCCCCAGGTCCCCGTCGGTGGTCACCGCCACGAAGACGCTGAACACCACCAGAATCGCCACCACCAGCGCATAACGCTGCTTCGAACTGAGAAAGGGCTTCATCTCTACAACTCCTCGAGCTGGCTTCGGGGACGCTTCAACGCGTCCGCACCTGCAACAGGCGCCGGCACAACGGAACGGTCGACGGTCTCAGACAACACAACACACCAGAATGAAAGGTGAAACAACCCGACCATTATCACCGGGAAACGGTCGGTTGCAACCGTCTCCGACTATCCACCTCTCCAACTATCCACCTGCTCTCAGAACCGCCGAAAATGATAGCCCACGTGCACACGAAGAGTGGAATAGTGGGGGAAATCTGCCGGTTGGGTCATGGGAGTGTGAAGCTGGGCGGCGGCGCCGAAGGACCACTCGCGGCTGTGGCGGTAGTCAAGCCCGATGGTGGCCCGAAAGGTCGCCAGCTCGCCCTGGGGCATGGTGTTGGACGGCGGGCCCAGCGGGTGGATGCCAACGCCGAGCCCGATGTAGGGTACGTAGGTGACGATATCGAGCGCATAGCGCGCTTCCAAGCCGGTGGAGACCACGGAGTGGGGGCCGATGGTCTCGCCGTCATCTTCGCGTTGAAAGTGGTGGCCTGCCCCCGCGTCGATGCCCACTCGCCAGAAGTCGCTGAGGTTGATCACCAGCCCGCCGTGCACCACCGGGCCCCACCAGCCGGCCGCCGTGGGGGCCTCGTGGTGTAGATTCGCCACGCCGGCTCCTCCCCAGCCATGGCCTTCGGAGATGAAGGTGTGGCCCGGGGCGCTGACGGTGACAATGAGCACCATCGCCGCGGCGAATATCAGCGCGCGAGGGAACATCCGGATGGGCTGATTCATTATTCGACCCGTGAGATTGCGGGAGGTTGGCAGTTGGTTGACACCCTCGAAGCCGGTTCATATAGTCCGCTCCCGCTCGTTTCGGGCCGATCTGACAGGGGTGCTCAATCGTCCAGATAACGTGCGCAGCGACACCGACGGGATGGCCCGCAACTAGCAGTGAACGGGCGGCAGGTTAAGGAGAGATTTCATGGCAATCAAGATTAAAAACAAGGGCAAAAAACGCCCTGAAGAACCGGAAGAAGAAGAGTCGGGACAACCCGGGGTTCCCCCGGGGGATGCTCCCGGCAGTGGCCTCGACGGATTCGAGCGGTTCGGTATTCGCACCGCCGCCTGGATCGAGAACAACCGCGGGTTGTTCTTTGCGATCATCGGCGTTGTCGTCATCGCCGCCGTCGGTGTGGTGCTGGGCATGGTGCATGTGCGCGGCCAGCAGGTCGAGGCGTCGGACCGGCTCAGCGAAGGTCTTGCGGCCTACGAACAGCTTGTGGAGGGCTCTCCGCAACTGGAGGCGCTGCGCGCCCAGGAAGAGCTGGAGGAGCCCGAGCAGATCTTCGGCTCCGTCGAAGAGCGCTGGCAGGTCGTCTACGACTCCGCATCCCATACCCTTGAGGACTTTGACGGCGGCGATATCGCCGACAGCGCCCGAATGTCCAAGGCTGCTGCCGCGTTGAACCTCGGCGAACACGAGGAAGCCGAAACGCTGTATCAGCAGGTCATCGACTCTGACACCGTCTCCACCAGCATGAAGGCAATGGCCTTTATCGGGCTGGCCAACGCGTTGGCGGCTCAGGAAGATCTGGACGGTGCTGAAGATGCCTGGGGTCAGTTCGCCGAACTTCAGCCTGAACGCCGGGCCTATGCAGACTTTGAAATGGCGCGCATGGTCGAGCGTTACGGCGACGCCGATGCGGCGGCCGAACGCTACGCCGAGTTCATCGAAGAACACAGCGACACCGACTACGCCGACGAAGCCGAACGGCGCCGGGCGCTGCTTTGAGCTGCCAGACGAAGGGGCCTGCTGACGTGGCTATACAGCGCGCATCTGTTGTTCGAACCACCGCTGTTGTCTGTGCGGTGTTGCTGTTCGCCACCGGCTGTGCAGCAGCGCCCGCCGGTGGAACATCTGACAACCCGGCCGATGAATCGGACGTGCGCGTCGACGTCAGTTGGCGCCTCGATTTGGCCAGCGACCGCGGCTGGGAGATCGATCCGCGTGAGATGGGCACCCCAGTGCTCACCCCCGCCGGTGACCTGCTTGTCGGTGCCTCCAACGGCTGGGTTTACCGAATCACACCTCATTCCGGGGACATCCGCTGGGCCAGCCCCGTCGACGGGGCGGTGGACGCTCAGGTGCGGCTGAAAGGACAGTCCGTCTATGCCGGAACCGACGAAGGCGAACTGGTCGCCCTGGACTGGAGGGATGGAGAAGAGCAGTGGCGCTATCAGACCCGGGGCTCTGTTGAAACCCGGCCCGCCATCGCTGACGGGCGCGCCTTTGTCACCGACAGCGAAGACCGGCTGTATGCCGTCGACGCCACCACCGGCGACAGCCTGTGGGACTTCCAGAGCGAAGCGCCCGACTTCTTCACCATCAAAGGTGGGGGCCAGTCACTGGTGATCGACGACGTGGTCTACACCGGGTTTGCCGATGGCAATCTGGTGGCATTGTACGCGGACACCGGCGACGAAGTCTGGACGACGCATCTGGGCGATGAAACCGGAGAGTTCGGCGACATCGATCTGCCGCTGTACGAATACGACGACAACCTGATCGCCATCTCCCACGCCGGTGGCATCTACTCGGTGGAACGCCAGACGGGAGCGCTGCTGTGGCATCTGGACGAAAGCGATGTCACCGGTGCGCAGAAGGCGGGAGATTTCTTGTTTGCCTCTACCGCCCACGGCGATGTCTTCGCGGTGAATCTGCGGGAAGGCGAGATCGAATGGGACTTCCAGTTGCCCGATGACCAGGCCGGGATGGGCGTGGCGATTGCGGCTCCATTCCTGGCGGTCGCCACCTCACGTGGGCCGCTGTACTGGCTGGAGTTGGAGACGGGCCAGCCCGTCGGCGGCTGGGTGCCGTCATCTGGATTCCAGTCGGCCCCCGTGTTCGACGACCGACACGGCTACGTGATGTCCAACCGCGGATACCTCTACGCCTTCGGGCTGGCATTCTAAAATTTGGGAATGTGTCACAGCTCGATGGTCAGTCCATCGCGAGCGACGACGGTGTGCTCGAACTGAGATCGGCCAATATTGCCGACCTCATCGAGGATGGCGTCCGTGCTCTTGGGGTCGTGGTGGAACAGACAGAGCTGGCCCACATCGGCCATCGAGGCGAGGCGTGCGGCGATCTGCACCGTGGAGTGGCCGTAGCCCTGGGTGGGCACCGGCATCCCCGTGTAATGCTCCTCGGTGTACATCGCGTCGTGAATCAACAGGTCGGCACCCCGTGAAAAATCCGCGAGCCGCTGGTCGCCGTGGACATACCCTTCGGTATCGGTGGCGTAGACAACGGTGCGTCCGTAGGCTTCGACCTTGTAGATGTTCACTCCGCTCTTGGGGTGGTTCAGCCCACGCATACAACTGATCTTCACCGCGACCTCATCGTCCGCCGGCACCGCATCAGCGTGAGCCGGATGGGCGGCGCGTACGGTTAACGGTTCCGGGCTGTCGTGCAGAAAGTACACGACGTTCGATTCGGAGATGTCGTCGAAGAACTTCACCGCCTGCATCTCGTGCAGGGCCACCGGAAAGTACGGGGTCTGAATCAGGTGTTCGATGGTCTCTTCAAAGCTGCTGAATCGGTGGGAGCGGGGCCCCAGCAGGTACAGCGTCGACTCGGGATGGAACATCGGAGCGAAATAGGGCAGCCCGTTAAGATGGTCGAAGTGGGCGTGAGAAAAGAGGATGGTTCGTGTTACCGATTCCCCGCGAGAGAGGGCATCGCCGAGCAGTTTCCGCCCGTAGTCGATGATTCCACTGCCGGCATCGAAGATCACCTCGTGATCGCCGGCTTTCACACTGACACAGGGCGTAGCTCCGCCGTACTTGCAGAACTGCTCGCCGCTGACCGGATGGCTGCCACGACACCCGTGAATCGTAACGGAGACTTCAGTGGTCATGAATCCGAGCCTGAACCGAAAACAGAAGAAAGGAACCAGCCGTCACGGCGAACATCGACTAGTCGTGTCGACCGGAGGTTGTGCAACGGCAGAATGAGCGGCGACTATAGCAATCGCCAAAATTTTGCGTCAAGTTTCTTTGGGAACCGCAGGGATGCAGAGAAAAGGCGGAAGGAACCGCAGAGACGCAGAGAGCGCAGAGGAAAAACCTTCAGAAACCTAGTATCCAGCGCCCAGATCCCAACTCCCAGAGCCCAACTCCCAGATCCCAGCACCCAGCACCCAGCACCCAGCACCCAGCGCCCAGCACCCAGCGCCCAGCACCCAGCGCCCAGCGCCCAGATCCCAGATCCCAGCCCCGACCACCGACGATGCTAGACCTGACGCCCCTACAAACACCGTTCAGCTCCGTCGCCGTTGGCGCCGGGGTATGGGTGTTTGCACTGTGGGCATGGTTGAGCACCGAAGAGCAGCGGCGAGTGGAGACGGCCGCGGCGTTTGGTGTGGTCGTGGCAGCGGCATTTGCGGTGGGGGCGATTCCATCGCTGTGGCAAGACTCGCTGGCGCTGTCGTCGGTGGGCGCCGGGATCGGAGCGGTGGGAGCGCTGGCGGGATTCTGGCTGTTGTCCGATCGTTCGGATCCGGAACTGTTTGACCGACTGGTCCCCGCCGGGATCGCCGGGCTGTCGGTGGCGCGGGTGGGCTGTCTGTTCGATGGGTGTGATTTCGGCCGGGTCACCGAGGCTGTGCCGGCGGTGATCTACGGGCCCGACACCCGGGCCTGGCAGATGCATGTGGTCGAATACGGGTTGTCGCCGGGAAGCGACGCGAGCCTGCCGGTGCTTCCCTTTGCGGCATACCTGGCGCTGTGGGGATTGTTCGCCGCCGGGGTGGGGCAGTGGTGGCGGCGCCGGGACGGGCGCGGAGGAGAGCCAGCTTTTGTCGCCGCCCTGGTGTTTCTCGTCGGCGCCGGTGGGATCGAGTGGCTTCGGGACCCGGCGATGGTCCCGGGTTTCGTCGACGCCATCAGCGTGCTTCCATTTGTATACTGGACTGCTGCCTGCATCGTTACGGTGGGCTGGTGGTCATTGCGGCGCAGTAACGGGAGCGAACAATTATGAGCAAGTTTGAGGGCAAGGCACTGCTGGGAACCTGTGGGTGGGCCTATGATGACTGGCAGCAGGTGTTTTATCCCCCGGAGGTTAAGGGTACGGATCGGCTGACGTACTACGCCCGTCATTTCCCGACGGTCGAAATCGACGCCACGTTTTATGCCATCCCCGCCCGCACCACCGTGCAGGGC
>SKMT01000104.1 GCA_007120915.1 Myxococcales bacterium
CGAGCTGGTGCCCCGAGGGCGAGACGCTCTACTTTTCGCGTTCCGACGTCGAGAAGAACGTCTACAACTACCAGGATCTGTTCGCCTACACCCCACGGACGGGGCGGATGACCAGGCTGACCACGTCTGACCGAGCGCGGGAGCCCGATATCAGCCCCGACGGCGAGAAGATGGTGTACGTGCGAAACCGGGCGGGGTCGATGGAACTGGTGGAGCGTCCGCTCCAGAACCTGGATGACCAGCGCGTGCTGGTGGGGCGCGACGACTGGCCCCCCGAAGAGGACGGGCACTGGCAGCAGATTTCCCAGCCGGTGTACACCCCGGAGGGTGACGCGGTGGTGTTCAGTTGGTGGCGGCTCGACCGGCGCCAGCGCGACCTGTTTATGGTCGATCTGGAGACCGGTGAGGTCGAACAGCTCACCGACAGCCCCGCCCACGACATCGACCCGCACTTCGGGCCCGACGGGCTGCTGTACTTCGCCAGTGACGTCGATGACATCTTCAACATTCATGTAATGGACATCGACACAGGCGAGATCTGGCAGGTCTCCAACGTGGTGCGCGGCGTGTTTCACCCCACGGTCAGCGAAGATCGGCAGTGGATCTACGTGTACACCTACACCCACCAGGGCTTTGAGATTGCGCGGTTTCGCCACCCGCAGCGGTTTCATCACGCCGATCGGCGCGAAGCCGAGCGGACCAACCCCAGGGTGGACTATCCGGAGATTGATCTCGACGACATCGGCGAGCCCCAGGACTACAACCCGTGGCGATGGATGGCTCCGATGTTCTTTACCCCGGAGGGTGCCCTGGCGGCGGGCGGCGGGGCGATCGGAGGGACGATTTCGGGGTACGACCCGGTAGAACATCACGAATATTCGCTGTCCGGCGGGTTGACGACGGGCCCGGAGTTCACCGATCGGGGCGCCTCGCTGGGGCTGACGTACCGCTACACCGGTGGGGCCTTCGACGTGACCAGCCGCCTGCGGTTTCGAGACGTGCCTCGCGACCAGGATCTGATCGCCGAGAGCCGCTACATTCCGTTCGTGGAACGTCAGTACCTGGGAGAGTTGCGGCTGGCCTATCCGATTCGCAGCCGAGATCACCGGTTTCGGCTCGGCGCTGGATACGAAGTCGATTACCGCACCGATTCGGTGCGACCGGAGGTGGTTCACGAGCCCGACGACATCCGCCCCCGGGAGCCGGAACTGGGGTTTTTTAACAGTGTTTCGTTGAGCATGAACTACTCGAACCTGCACCGCTATCCGCATTCTGTGTCGGCTGAGCGCGGTGTCAGCATCAGCACCGGTGTGTCGCTGCATCACCCCGCCCTGGGGAGTCCCGACAGTGCAATCACGTTCAATTACGGCGGTGATGCCTATTACTCCAACCCGTTCGTGAAGCGCCATGTGTTCGCCCTTCGCACCCGGGGGGCGATTCACCGCGACGGCGACGGTAGGGTTCGGCGCTACGCCGTCGGCGGGCAGAGCCCCCACGACGTGATCAACGCGGTGTTGTTCCAGGAGCCCCGGGGTGGGTTCCCGCTTCGGGGCTATCCGCCGGGGGTGTTGCGAGGGTCGCAGTACAACATCTCCAAGCTCGAATATCGGTTTCCCATCATCGACATGGAGCGGGGCTTCGGCACGACACCGCTGTTTCTGCGCAACATCAAGGGGATGGTCTTCACCGACGCCGGCACCGCCTTCGACGGTCATCTGTTCGATGCGAACTTCCGCACCTCGGTGGGCGCGGAGGTCCAACTCGACACCGTCGTCGGCTACTACCTGTCGAACAGCCTGCGGCTCGGCTATGCGCGCGGGCTGGATGACGAGGACGGTATTTCGGATTGGTATCTGTTGTTTGGCGGGTCGTTTTAGCCGCGTCTTGTTGAAACGACGGGGGGGAATTGCTACTCATTTGCGCCCGGTGATTTATGACGACTCTGGTTTTCGAGGTGAGATATGAGGCGGCTGTGTGTGCTGATGGCTGTGGTGTTTGTGCTGGCCGGTTGTTCTGACGACGTCACGGAGGGGCAAAATGACGTCAACGACGAGCGCGACAACACCAATTCCGAAACAGAGCCCGACCCGGACGACTGTGAGCCGGGAGAAATTCTGGGGTGTGTGGATGACACCAGCGCCGAGGTATGTGGCGAAGAGGGGGAAGACCCGGAGGTGTGGGACTGCCCGGATGAGACCCCCAATTGTGTAGACGGGGAATGCACGGATCAGATATGTGCGCCAGAGCAGCCGCTGTGCGCCGATGAGACCACCCGGGCGTACTGCAATGATGAGGGCGACGGTTATGTCGATGAGTTTGAGTGCGGCGACGGCGAAATCTGCGAGGATGGTGTCTGCGAGACGGCCTGTGAACTGGGCGCGAAGATGACCGAGAGCTACTTCGGCTGTGAGTACTGGACGGTGTACCTGGACCAGTATGACGACCCGACGACGGGAATCGAGGACAACGAAATCCCCCATGCCATCGTGCTGAGCAACCCCAACGACGTTGATGCTACCGCACACTTCCAGGCGATGGATCCGGGCGTCAGTTTCGATATCGATGATCCGACAATCCCCGCCGGCGAGGCGCGCAGCTTCGTGATGCCACGGATTCCGCTGGAGGAGTCGGGCAAAAGCCACAGCGGCATCTTTGTGCAGACGACGATGCCGGTGACGGCCCACCAGTTCAATCCCCTGAATAACGAGGATGTCTACAGCAACGACGCCTCGCTGTTGTTACCGGTCAGTTCACTGGGTGACGAATACTATGTGCTCAGTTGGCCGACTCAGGGAGCGGAGTTCGACGATTTTGATTTTGACTTCGGAGACTTCGATTTCGAACCGCAACAGGGCTATCTGACGGTGATTGCCACCTCTCAGGGCCTCACGAACGTGACCGTGGATCTGACCGCCGATAGCGAGGAAGGAAGCGAGATGGACAGTTTTTCCGGTGGCGAACAGCACGAATTTGAGCTGAGCCACGGAGAGGTGCTGAATCTGCAGGCCGATGCCGTGGGGATGGGGGGTGATCCGGGGGATCTGACCGGTTCCTATGTCACGGCGGACCAGCCGATCGCGGTGTTCGGGGGCCACGAACAGGCGGTGGTCGCCTACGACGACGATCGGGGAAGTTGCTGCGCCGATCACATCGAACAGCAGATGTATCCACTCGACAGTTGGGGCGATCGGTACATCGCTCCGTTCAGCCCGGGCAGAACGGACACAAAGGATCACTGGAGGATACTCGCCGGGGAGGACGGGGTGACCGTCGAAACCGAGCCGGCTCAACCGGAGGCGGACGGCGTGACGTTAAACGCCGGAGAGTTTGTGGAGTTTTTCAGCGATCAGGACTTCGAAGTCACCGCCGACGGCAAGATCAAGGTGGGGCAATATCTGACCGGCCAAGAACAGACCGCCGAGTTTACCGGAGACCCAGCACTGGTGACGGCGGTGCCCATCGAGCGGTTTCGCGACGACTATCATGTGCTGGTGCCCGAGGACTACGACCAGGACTTCATCACGGTGATTCGACCCGAGGGGCTGGAGGTCGAGCTGAACGGGGAGCCCATGGACGATGGACTGTTCAGCCCGGTTGGCAGCGGAGAATTCGAGACCGGTTATGTGGAGGTCGACTCCGGGGTATATGTACTGGAAAACCCGGACGAAGTTGCCTTCGGTGTGCTGGTCCACGGGCTAGACAACGCTGTGTCCTACGGCTACCCGGGCGGGATGAACGTGGTGGGAGAAGAGGACGAATAAACGGGTGACCTCTCGCAATTAGCGCTGCTGCCAGTCGATGGGTTCGCCGAGTCGGTCGACCAGCTTCTGGCGCGGCTCGTCCCAGAACATTCCCTGTTCGCCGTCGGCGGTCTTGTCGATGTTGCCGTCGGCGTCGATGAGCCAGAGGGTGGAGTCGGCGGCCTCAAAGGCGATGCCGTCGGGGGTCCACACCGGGGCGTGGATGCCTCCGGGGAAGGGATCGAGTTCGTCGGGGCCAAGATCGGTGTCGGTGTTGACGATGGGGCGAGGCTCGTCGCCGGTCGGTTCGTCGATGAGGATCGAGGCGTGGCCGTAGGGAGAGGCGGTCCAGGCGATACGCTGGCCATCGTCGGCGACGGTGGGGGCCCAGCCGATGGAGTGGCCGAGCCGGTAGTCGGTGAACGCGTCGTCGTCGATGTCGTAGATGCGAAGCCGCTGGCCTTCGTCGCCGTGCTGGATGTAGGCGATGCAGCACCCACCTGTGGCGGGGGAGAGCTGCGAGGTGAGGCTGCGGTCGATCAACCGGGGATCCAACTCGGTGGTATCCGGCGAGAGAGCGGCGGCGTAGAGGCTGTCGTCGAGCCCCAGAGCAAACAGCGTCGGTTCATCTCCGACGATCAGCGCATCCGAGACAGGGGGGAGGTCCGAGGGCCAGTCGATGACGCGATCATCGTGCAGAAGTTGTGGCTCGTAGCGCGGGGGACCGTCGGTGCCTTCGGGCAACTCATCGGGGTCGCCGGTGACACGCCATGAACCGTGGATGGCGAGCAGTTCATGGTCGTTGTCGACGATGTGTTCGGTCTCGGCGCTTGCGTCGGTGCCCCCGGCGGCCGATGGAGAGTCGGTCTGCTCAGGTGTGACCGCTTCGGCGGTTTCGTCGGTTGCGGACTGATCGGCGTCGGGGGAGCGGTCGCAGCCGATCAGCGCGAAGGTGGCGGTCACCAGTAGTGCGGCGGTGAAGACGGAACCGGTGCGTCGGCGCCACACGAGCCCGGCGACCAGCAGTAGAGCGACCAGCCAGATGAGCCCGGAGGATGTACCACCGGCGGCGTTGCAGCCGGTGTTGACCCGCGGGCCCTCATCGGCCTGGTAGTCTTGCCCGTCTCCGGAGGACCCGACATCGCCGGGCACACCGACATCAGCGTCGGGATCATCCGGTTCGGCCTCGTCAATGGGGTCGTCGGGGTCGTCGGGATCATCGATGGGCTCGTCGCACCAGTCGGCGCGGCAGGGGCCGGCGCCCATCTGCAGCGAGTGGGCGTGTTCGGGGGCGTCCCAGCTTCCGGCGTCGGTGAACTGATCGAAGTGTTCATAGGCCTCGAAGTCACCGTCGGTGTAGGTGTGGCAGCTCAGCCCGTCGGGAGATCGCCCGCAGAGCGCGCCCGGCTCTTGTTCGTCGATGCTGGTAATGAAGGTCGGCCCGTGAACGGCTGTGTCCTCCCAGCCGTTGGCGTTGGACCACTCCGGTCCGTCCCAGCGGGTGACGTCATCGTCGTCGACGCGATAGCAGCGCATCCCGGCGTTAGCCCGGATGCACAAATCGTCGCTGCCGTCACCGGTGACATCGCCGGCGCGCAGGGTGGCGTAGTTCGTTGGGTCCGACCAGCCGCTGTCGTTGGACAGCCCGCCCAGCTCGATTTTGGAGCCGAAATCATCACCGTCGAAGCGCCGGCAGAACAGGCTGCTGGAGTCGCGCGCACATAGGGCGTGGGAGCCGTCGCCGTCGATGTCGGCGAGGCGGATCGAGGGCCAGTAGATGATGTTGTCCCAGCCGTGTTCGTCCGCTTTGCCCGTGGAGGTGGCGACATGTTCGAAACCGTCACCGTCGAAGCTGTAGCAGGAAAACCCGTCGGGGCCACGAGCACAGACCTCATCGGAGCCGTCGCCGGTGATGTCACCGGTGCGAATGGTGCCGTAGTAGCGGGCGCGGTGGAAGCCGTCGTCGTCGGTAAACAGGTCGGTGTCGATGCGCTCACCGAATCCGTCGTCTTCGGACAGATAGCAGCGCCAGCCGGCGATCCCGCGGGCACATATGTCTTCGCGATCGTTGCCGTTCAGATCGGCGAGGCGGATGGTGGTGTAGAACTGCGGGGAGTCCCAACTGCTGTCGTCAGACCAGCCGATGGTGTCGAAGGGGATGAATTCATCGCCGGTGGACTCATAGCAGGTCAGCCCGTCGGGGCCGCGGGCGCAGAGATCGGCGCGGTCGTTGCCGGTGACATCCCCCATCCGGATCGTGGAGTAGTATTCGGGCTGATCCCAGCCGTCTGGCTGTGCCATCAGATCAGAGCCGATCGACTCTTCCCAGCCGTCGCCGGTCGGTTTGAAGCAGCGGAACCCGGAGTAGAATCGCCCGCAGATATGCTGCACGCCGCTGTCGTCGACATCGGTGGTGGTGGGGCGGGTGTAGCTGTGGGGGGCCTGATGGAGCAGCTCGATTTCGCAGACGTCGCCGCTGTCGACGGTGCCGTCGCAGTTGTTGTCATTGCCGTCGCAGACCTCGGTGGTGGGTTCGCAGGCACAGTCAGCGCTGACCGGTTCGTCGTAGGCGTTTTGCTCCACCCAGGCGCCGGGGGAGTTGTTGCAGGAGCCGGCATACACGTCGGTGGAGTTACCCCCGCCGGGACGCCAGCCCAGATGCAGGTGCGGGCCGGTGGAGCTGCCGGAGCTGGCCGATTCACCCAGCACATCGCCGCAACTGACGGTGTCGCCGGTGGAGACGACCAGCGAATTCTGTCGCATGTGGCAGTAGATGGTGTAGTCGCCGTTGGAGTGCTGAAGCTGCACGTAGTTTCCGCACCGGCCTCCACAGGTGTTGCCGAGATAGCCGTAATCGTCGCAACTGTTGTTGGTGGCTGTCACGGTGCCGTCGGCGCCGGCGAGCACATCCGTGCCGTAGGGAAGCGGGAAGTCACTGCCGCCGTGGCCGTTATAGCAGATGGAGCCGCACTCATAGTCGGTGCACCCACCGGCGTTGGGTTCGTTGTCAAAGCCGAAGCTGACCGGATCGGCCGCTTCGTAGGGGCGTCTCAGCTCCAGGTCATCGGCGGCGGCGATGTCACCGACGACGAGAAGCGAGATCATCACGATCACTGCGGAGAGGTTTGGGCGCATGTCGCTGCTCCCGACACTTTTTGGGTTATCACCATTACAAATTCGCAACCAACAGTGGCACAGATTATAGCAGAAGGGCCGCGGCGTGTCTTTAGACGAACGGAAACTTAACTGAAACGAACGCCTCGAACCCGCTTGGACCAGGTGCTTATGTGGAAGCTGCAGAGCGCTGAAAACCAATAACGCGAAGGGCGCTGATTGCGCGGAAACGCGGAAACGCGGAGGCGCTGAGCGCTGGTCGCGGAGCGCGGAAGAGCACGCGGAGGGGGCGCGGTAGGCGCTGAGAACAGCGACGATCTGTGCCTATTCGGGAGGCTGATGGTTCTTACGGCGCTTTTTCCTTACCGATTCGTCGCAACATCTGGTTGGGTGCCCTGAGAACGCGCGAACCTCGGTGGGGCATGGCTCGGTGGGACATGGCAACATGTAGAGCAGGAGGGTGCATACCAACTGAACGATATGGCTGAACCCCCAACGTTCGCACCTCCCAGCGCCTTCCGCATGTCAGGACAGCAGGGTGCATACCAACTGAGCGTGATGGTTGAACCTCCAACGTTCGCACCTCCCAGCGCCTTCCGCGCCCCCTCCGCGTGCTCTTCCGCGCTCCGCGACCAGCGCTCCGCGTTCAGTTTCCGCGCCCTCCGCGCCCTCCGCGCTTTCCGTGTCTCCGCGAGATCCGCGACCGATGCGCCGCACGGAACGACGTAGGATTAAACGAACGGAAATTTAACTGAAACGTACGTCTCGCCGGCTGACAGCACTATCTTTCAGTCGCTCCTCGCTTGAGGTACCGCAATGGGTACATCTGCACTCGGATCAACTCGAAACCTAGCGCTGTCATCTCGCCGGTGCCGCGTTTCAGTTAAATTTCCGTCCGTTTAACGCGACGTTCAGCAGGCGAAAAAGCGGTTC
>SKMT01000075.1 GCA_007120915.1 Myxococcales bacterium
AAACCGGCCGGGCACCACTGGCACGACGGCCAGATCACACAGACCGGCATGTCGGCGTTGGGCGGGTAGTCTGGTTGTTGGTTATTGGTTATTGGTTGTTGGTTTGGTGACCCGGGGAGGTTCGTTCGCCCGAGCGTAGCCCCGACCGACCGTAGGCCTTTGGCCGAAGGGAGCTCGGGGTCGGAGGTGAAGAAGCCATCGGAGTAAGAAAGTGAATGTCCGGGTCGAACTTTACGGGGGATTGCGAGCTCGTTTAGGAACCGATGAAGTAGAAGTGCAACTCGATTCTGCCGAGCCGACGGTGGCCGATGTGGTCGCCGCCGTCGAACAGCAGCATCCGAAACTGGAGGGGACGCTAAGGCGGGTGGCCCGGGCGGTGGATGACGAGATTGTGGGCGATGATCACCCGGTGTCGCCGGGATCGACTGTCGCGTTGTTGCCGCCGGTCAGCGGTGGATCCGGCCGTTATCTGTGCGAAAAACCGCTGGATCGAGATACGCTCATCGAAGAGACCGCCGACGACCGATGTGGCGCGCTGGTGGTGTTCAGCGGCGATATTCGCCACCACAACGAGGGCCGCGACGACGTGGTGGCCATCGACTACGAAGCCCATGGGCCGATTGCCACAAAGACGCTGAAGACCATTGAGACCGAAGTTCTCGAAGAGTTCGAGATCCATCAATGCCGAGTCCAGCACCGGGTGGGACGGGTGGAGGTCGGCGAGTCGAGCGTGCTCGTAGTCTGCCGCGGCCCCCACCGCGATGGGACCTTCGAGGCGGCGCGCTATGCGATTGACGAGTTGAAACGGCGGGTGCCGTTGTGGAAGAAGGAGTGTTACGCCGATGGCACCGACCGGTACCTCGATGGAACCTCTCTTCGGAAAGAGCAACAATGAAAGACATCACCGAAAAGATCGAAACCCGCCGCACCGCCCGGGCGGGGGCCCGCCTGCAGATCGACGCCCAGATCCTGGAGGATACCGACCACGCCAGGGCGACCGACAAGGGTGATGCGCTGGAGGCGTCAAGAATCGCCGGGATCATGGCGGTGAAGAACACAGCCGACGCGCTGCCCTTTTGCCATCCCATCCCGATTACGGACTGCGACGTGGAGTTCGATCTAAGGGGCGACGGGATCTATCTGGAGGTCACCGCCGCTACCATCGCCCCTACCGGAGTGGAGATGGAGGCGCTGTACGGCGCGACGGTGGCGGCGATGAACCTGTATGACATGCTCAAGCCGCATGCTCCGAAGGACACGGGACTGATTGCGGTCACGGATGTGCATCTTGTTGAAAAACAGGGCGGCAAAAGCGACTTTGCCCCGCCCGAAGGGCTGTCGGCGGCAGTGGTGGTCACCCACGACGGTGTCGCCGCCGGCCAGAAGGAAGACAGCGCCGGGGAGGCGGTGAAAAACGAGCTGGAAGCAAAAGGGGTAGAGGTGGCAGATTATCGGGTCATCTCCAACAGTCGCATTGCCGTAGATGGGGCTCTCGACGAGGTGCTCACCGCCGGAGTCGATCTGGTGATCACTGTCGGAGGGACCGGTCTTCAGGACAAAGACGTGACCGTGGAGTGCGTGAAAGCGAGGCTGGACCGAGAGGTGCCGGGGATCATGGAGGCCGCCCGCGGTCACGGCCAGCGCCGAACCCCCTACGCGATGCTCTCCAGAGGTGTGGCGGGGTTGGCGAAGGGGACGGTGATTGCCACGTTTCCCGGCAGCACCGGCGGAGCAAAAGAATCGGCGAAGGCTGTGCTCACCGGGTTGCTTCACGCCGCCGGTGGACAATGTTGACCAGCGCCAGTGACCCAAGAACCACCAGGAAAATCACCAGCGGCGAAACCGAAGAGCCGACAGAAGCGCTGCATGCGACCGGCTCATCACCGCCTGCACCGGAACCGCCGGACGGGTCCACACAACGGTCGACATCATCGAAATCGACGCTCGGTCCCCGGGGGGCTTCGAACATCGTGTCGTCGGCGACCAGGTCGACGCACTTGTCGGGAGTGCATGCTTCGGACGTACCGAACCGGATACCGCTAGCAGATCCCGCCGAGACGGTGACACAGTCGACGTCATCGGCGAGAAAGACCTGCAATTGATCTGCTTCGTCGGGATGGAGCACCTCGACGGACTCGTCGCCGGTCTCGTCTGTGAAGATCACTTCGTAGAAGTCCGGCAGGTATGTCGGCGGGTCGATCTTTAGGTAGTGATATTCATCGTCGTAGTGGCAGGTGTCTCCGACCTTTTCGTCGAAGAGTTCGCGGTACCAGTCGAATTCAACGGCGGGGACGTCATCGGCGGCAGCAATGTTGTCGTCGACAGCAAAGGAAAACTCGACGGTCTCTTCGGGATCCTCGTTCTGCTCGGGAAGATCGACGGTGACGGTGTACTCTCCTTCGTCCAGCGGCTGGGAGGGGATGAACTCGCGCATGCCCTGAAACAGGCGTAGCCCCTGGCTGACGAATTCGTCGCCGTCGACGGTGGCACCGTCGGGGTCGGAGACCTCGATCAGTTCGGTGCGGTGGGTGTCGATCAGCCCGCTCAGCCCCAGCACTACCGTGGCGTCGGCGCCGACCGAATCGCCATCGGCGGGGGCAGACCAGGCGACGGCTTCCTCCATCGGCGAGCAGGCCTCCGCTTCGGATAAAACCATCAGGTTGAGCAACCCGGAGACAAGTGCCAGCAGTACGAGTCCAGAGGCTGCGGCAGCAATATTGAACAGAAATTGTTTCAGCATCTTGAGAACCTCTCGCATGTGGATTTCGTCACCTCAGTCCCCGGGCCCCTCACCAATATTTTCTTCAGCGTTTTCGCCATCGGAGTCCGGCTCACCTCGGTATTGAAGCTGAACCAGCGCCAGCATGTCCAGGACACTGTCCGGCGAGGAGATCACCAGCATCGCTTCGCCCTCATCATCCATCCCACCGGTGTCGCCATCATCGTTGCCTGAGTTGTCGGAGTTATCACTGTCGTCGTCGGGCTCGTAGGTGATCTCCAGGGTGGTCGACACACCGGGCTCGATGAGTTTCGGGAAGTCCTCTTCGTTCTCGATGGTGAACGGATCCGGGTCGGGGGCTGAGCCCTCATATTCGACGGCCGGTTCGAACTCGAAGGGACCAGGTGCACAGCTTTCGACGTCCAGGGCTTTCGTCTCTGACTCACCGGCGTCGACACCGCGAAGGTCCAGCGTGTCGACATCCGGCTCCAGACAGGCGGCGTTGCCCACCAGAGTGACTTCCGTGATTTCTTCGTTATCGCCGTCGTACCATTCCACGATCAGATCCGCGGCGTCTTCGGCGGTGTCTTCGGGGGAGTACGTCGCTTCGATTTCGAAGGAGTCACCGGGGTCGACTTCGTCAGGCCAATCATCGGGGAACGGCTCGACGGTGAACACATCATCGTCGCCGTCGATGGTGACGTCATCCAACTCGACCAGTTCGTCGGTTTCGGCGATGAATTCAATGGTCTCCGTGGCTTCATCACCGGGGTCTGTATCTTCGAAGATCACCTGGACGGGGCCTGCCAGTACCGGAGGCTCGGGGGGTTCGACGTCGTTACCATTGTTGGTCTGATTCGCTGCGTCGTTGTCGTCGTTGGTGTCGTTGTCGCCATCGTTGTCATCGCCCGTTTGATCGGAGTTTTGCTGCGTTTCCTGCTGGTTGTCTCCCCAGTGGGTTTCACTGTCGAGACAACCAGCCAGCCCAACGGCAACACAGCAGACAACGCAGAAGATGTGTCGAATCCGAACCATGGACCTTCCTGAAGCAGGCGTAAGTGCGAGCGAAAACAGCGGCGACCAGTATCTCGGTGCCGAGGGGGCCGTTGCCAGTGAAAAAATTTTCACCCCCGCCCAAAGGTGTATCACCGATGGTAAATGAAACTTGATGGTTGTGCACATCTGCGGAGATGATTCAATGATGAAGCACAATGTGCGATCACCGGTCGTGGATCGTGAGGTCGTAGGGTCGTGAGGTCGTGGTACCGAGGAGATCGGATCACCTCCGCGCAGGGTGCCTTTACCGGGTACAGTGGACTGTGACGTCGATATCAACGGCGACGCTCGGATACCGGCATGCAACGTGACCGTGGCTCCTGAGCATTCTCGGGCGCGCTGTTCAGCGCCCGACGTAAACAGCGATGGCGCCTTCGGCCCATCGGACGACGGTGGTGAAACCCGGAATGGTCGTGAGGTCATGGGTCGTGAGTTCGTGAGGTCGTGGAGGTTGTGGAGCGATGCGATGAAGATAGTCGACAGAAACGTGTGGGTGGCGCTGGGGATCGTGGTGGTGCTGGGGCTTGCGTATCTGGCGGTCGTCTCATCGGGGGAGCAGCGCCTGCCGGGTGAGAGTTCATTTCAGGTGGGGCCGGTCAACGATCCGGAGCGCATCGAAATCAGCCCGCCGCCGGGCGATGATGTCCCGGAGTTGATCGTGTTGCAGCGCGAGGATGACAGATGGTGGGTGCGCCGACCGGTGGAGGCAGAGGCCAATCGGCAGGTCGCCGAGTCGTTCGAACAGTTGTTCGCGGCGCCTCTTCGAGCCGATGACTTGCAATATGGCCCACAGCAGGCGGAGTCGCTGGGGCTAAGCGAGGAGGGAGCGGTGCATCTGGCGGTGTTCGGGGTGGGCGATGATTCGCCGAGTGTGGAATTGCTGGTGGGTGAACAGTTGGAGGCGGCAGGTACGGGGGCGCAGCGCACCTTTGTCAAAGAGCCGGGATCCAGCCAGCTCTATCGGATGCAGGCGGGATTCGGTCACCTGGTTCGGTTTCCCGTCGAAGAACTTATCGAAGGGCAGCGCGACGAGTAGCTAATCGGAGTGCATATCCATGTCCATACGTCGCAGCTTTGCGCCCAGGCTGACCGCCAGATTTCGGTAGATGCGCATGCCGATGTCGGGGCGCTGACGGGTCAACTCGTCGAGCTTGTCTCGGGAGAGCACGGCGGTGGTCGTCGGCTCTGTTGCCCGGGCATGCACGGTGTGCGCAGTCTCGGAGAGCATCGAATTTTCGCCGACGACATCCCCACAGCCGATGGTGCCCACCTCCGTGCCCTCGGCGAGAGAGACGTGCACTTCGCCCTCGATGAGCACGAAGAACTCATCGGCGGGGCCATCGGCCTCGAAGAGAAGCTCGCCGGTTTCATACTGTGCCAGTGACATCACCCCGGCGACCCGGCGGGCCTGTTCGTCGGTCAGTCCTTCAAAGATCGACAGCTCCTCCATGCTCTCTTCGATTCGGGGCAGCACCGCCTGGGTTTCGAAGCTGTCCATCACCAGGTTGAACAGCGGTTTCATCGGCTCGATCAGTTGAGCGTTCGCCCGTGTGGGTTCGACGAGAAGCCGGACCATCTTGATGACGTCGAGTCGTTCAACCTCGTGGAAAACCATCGCCGGGATGTAGGCGGTGGGAAGAAAGCCCAGTTCAATCAACGTGCGCTGCATGCGCGTGCCGTGGGCGCTGACCTCGATTTCGATGTATTCGGCGCCGATGTCACGGGCGGTGTTCAGAAGCTCGACCAGCAGGTGTCGGATCGCGGCGTCGGAGGCGGCGATCAGCTCGAAGACCCTGATGTTGCGCTCGTATTCGTCGTACAGATAACCGAGGGCGCCGGCGACAGGCCGGTCGGTGCTGGCTGGGCGGCGGGCGACCAGGTAGTTCGCCTCGTTGGTCGACAGCATGAAAAACCCGTAGTGAAGCCGCATCGGCCCGAACACTTCCCGCTGTTTGACGCGGCCCCGTTCGATGCGAAGCAGGTGGGGCATCGCCTCGGACTCCAACTCCGAGATGATGAAGTCGCGGTCGTGGTGGTAGGGAGGCGTCGACTCATCGATGATGGTGTCAGGATCCATCTGCAGGTTGATCATCGCCTGGTGGGCCAGGGCGGCGGCTTCGGGGACGATCCGGGGATTGTTGCGTCGCAGGTTTAGAGCTGGGCCGAAGTGGCGTGCGAACACTGCGATATGTTCGCGGGTGTCGAACCGATGCTTCAGCGGCATCAGACCGACGGCGGCAAACCCGAATTCGTGGGAAATCTTCTGGGAGATGGGGTGGCTGGTGCGGTTGTCGACGATGGCGACGTGCAGCCGGTCTTCGATCAATTCGATGCGGTACTTTTTGATCAGTTTGGCGATGCCGCGCCCGCGGGCTTTGGAGTGCACTGCCAGCCGACCAAATTCACCGATCAAATCGGAGTGGGCGCCGACGTCGAAGACCACCGAGCCGGTGCCCAGCACTTCGCCGGTTTCGGTGTCTTCGGCGACCACCATCTCCAGATGATCTCCGAACACGGCGCGTTTGAGCCAAATCTCGTCGTAGAAGTACTGGTAGGGGTAGTCCTCGCCGTAGGCGTCCATGAAGATGTCGCGAATCTCGTCGATGTCGTCTTCACGGGCCACGCGGGCGTGGACGTCACTCATGTGCCTTTCTCCGGCTGGAGAGGAAGCCCGTCGACGAGACGCTGTCCGGCGGTGCGGGCGACAGCATTGAGCCAGGCAGCACCCGTGCCGAGGGCAGTTTCGTGAAAGTCGAATTGACTGGAGTGGGCGGGAAATCCCTCGCGGCCCTCCACCTGGGCGCCATAGCGGATGTAACAGCCGGGCACATGCTCCAGATAGCAGGCAAAATCCTCTCCGCCCATGTTCACCGTTCGAAGCTCCAGAACATCGATGGGGTCGACGATCTTCAGGGCGGCGTCGCGGGCGACTTCGACCATCGACGGAGTGTTGATCAATGGCGGAGTCTTGCGGTCAATGTGCACCGTCACCTCGGCCTGATGCACGGCGCCCAGCGACTCGGCAATTCGTCGCAGTGAACGATGCAGATGGTTGCGTACTTTTGGGCTCTGGGAGCGGATGGTTCCCTCCAGCATCGCTTCCCCGGCGATGACGTTGGGCGCCGAGCCGGCGTGAAAAGAGCCGACGGACAGCACCGATGGGTCGGCGGGATCGACCTCTCGGGAGACAATGGTCTGAAGACTGGTGACCAGAAGCGAGCCTACGACCACTGCATCCAGCGCTTCGTGGGGGCGGGCGCCGTGGCCCTGGCGACCACCGATCTCGATTTTGAACATGTCGGTAGAGGCATTGACCGGCCCCGGGGTGATTACCAGTGTTCCTGGACCATAGTGGCGGTCCAGGTGTCCCCCGAAGATCGCGGCGACCCCTTCGAGCACCCCGGCGTCGACCATCGCTTTCGCTCCTTCGGCGGTTTCTTCGGCGGGTTGCCACAGCAGCCGAACGCCCACCGGAGGCGGATCTTCGACCAGCAGCTCAGCAGCTCCCACCAGCATGCTGGAATGGCCGTCATGTCCACAGGCATGCATCACGCCATCGCGGCGGGAGGCAAATTCGAGGCCCGTCTGCTCGGCGACCGGTAGAGCATCCATGTCGGCGCGAAGCGCGATTCGCTCCCGGTCGGGATTCGTTCCTTCGATGTCGGCGACAATGCCGTAGCCGGCGACAGTGCGGTGGGCGATGCCCAGTTCGTCGAGTTGCTCGCGAATCCGCCGGCTGGTGCGCTCTTCCTGCCAGCTCAGCTCGGGATGACGGTGCAGGTCTCGGCGAAGCCCCACCATCCGACGAAATACGTTGTCGGGAACGTCGGTCGATTTCTGCTTCGGCTCACCCACGGCAAACTCCTGGTGTTCCAACACGGTGGAAATGATGCAGCTCGATGGTTTCATAATAAGAGAAAAAAGTCGAGGTTTTCGACGATAGCCGATGCAGATCCATCAGAGCGAG
>SKMT01000086.1 GCA_007120915.1 Myxococcales bacterium
CGCCGTGGGTGACCGGGTGGAGTTGATGGTTCAGGCGCCGTACTACCCACTGGATGCGACCGTGGAGCTGCAGCGCGACGGATTTTACGACCGTTGGGACGTCACGCTCACCGAAGACGAGCCCACCGTGGAGTTCGACGTCGACGAGGAGATGATCCCCAACGTTCACGTCAATGTCCGCGCTCTGGGCGCCGACGACGGTTACGATCCGGAGCACTTCGCCTCCGGTGATATTGAGCTGCAGATCGACAGGGCCGCCCGAATGCTGGGAGTTGAGGTGGAGCCTCATGACGAGGAGATACCGCCGGGCGAGCAGTTGACCACGGACGTTCGGGTGACCGATGCCGCCGGCGAGCCGGTGGAGAATGCCCAACTGCTTCTGTGGGCCGTCGATGAGTCGGTTCTGGCGCTTAGCGACTACGAGCTGTCGGCGCCGATGGCCCGGTTTTACCCGGAACGGGCCGCGCAGGTGACGGCGCTTCGCACCTGGCGGTGGCTGCTTGTCGATGAACTGGAAACGGAGGACCAGCCCGCGGAGCCTCTTGATGGTTCAGCGGATGCGGCCCCAGGGCAAATCGAAGCGATGGGTGGAGGGGGACAAGCAGCACGATACGACGACCGCTTCGCCGACGTTCAGCCCGAAGCGATGATGGCCCAGGAAGCCGCCCCGGCTGACGCTCCCGCCGATGCCGAACCTGTGGACGTGCGCGAGGTCTTCGACGCTCTGGCGTTTTTCCGAACCGATCTGGTCACCGACGCCGACGGTCGCGCCGAGATCACCGAAACGATGCCCGATAACCTGACGCGCTATCGGCTGATGGCAGTGGCAATCAGCGACGACGACGTCCATTTCGGCCACGGTGAATCGGACGTGACCGCCCGCAAACCGCTGATGGTCAGCCCCTCGGCGCCGCGGTTTGCCAACGTGGGCGACGAATTTCACATCCCCGTGGTCGTGCACAACCGCACGGACACCACACAGACCGTCGACGTGGGACTTCGCGCCACCGGCGGGCTCGGCTGGCTCGAAACCCCGGGCCGCCGCGTGGAGATCCCGGCTGACGACCGGCTGGAGCTTCTGTTCCCCGCCCGCGCTCAGAGCGCCGGAACCACTCGTATCCAGGTCATCGCCGACGGCGAAGAACACAGCGACGCCGAACTGGTGGAATTGCCGATTCTCACCCCGGCGACCACCGAGGCATTCGCCACCTACGGGACCATCGACGCCGACGGCGACGACGCCGTGCTTGAAGGAGTGCAGGTGCCCGCCGACGCTCATCCGCAGTTCGGCGGGCTCGAAATGACGACGTCGTCGACCCAGCTTCAGGCGCTGACCGACGCCTTCATCTACCTGACGAATTACCGGTTTAACTGCTCCGAACAGCTCGCCAGCCGGGTTCTGTCGGTGCTGGCGCTGTACGACGTGCTCGACGCCTTCGAGGCCGCCGAGCTTCCCGATGAACGCGAACTCCAACGATCGCTTGAAGAATGGGTCGAGGAACTCGGCGGGCTGCAGCGCAGGGATGGCGGCTTTGGATTCTGGCCCGGATCCGACGAATCCCATCCCTACGCCTCCGTGCATGCCACCTACGCGCTGTGGAAGGCCGCTGAGGAGGGCGTCGAGGTGCAGCAGCAGTGGCTCAACGGGGCAATCCGCTATCTGCAGGAGATAAATCGGCACGTACGCGAATTGCATCCCCGGTCTGCGGCGACGGTAGAGGCGTATGCCGCTTACGTGTTGGCCAGGCTGGGCGAAGATCCACACCGCTACGTCAAGCACATCGTCACGCGCTACGGCATCGAAAGCCTGTCGCTGGAGGCGATCGGCTGGTTGCTTCGCGTCGTCGACGACACCGACGACTTCACAGAGCGGATGCTCCAGCGCATTACCAACCAGGTGCAGGAAACGGCTGCGACTGCCGAGTTTCAGGAGACCTACGACCGCCACGCCGACCGCATTTTGCACACCACCCGGCGAACCGACGGGGTAGTGCTCGCCGGGCTCATCGACGCCGAGCCGGATCATCCACTCGTCGAGAAAGTGGCGCGGGGACTTCTCGCCCACCGCGAACGCGGCCGCTGGTCGAACACCCAGGAAAACGTCTTCATTCTGATGGCGCTGCGTCGATATTTCGACGAGTACGAGGATGTGGAGCCGAACTTCATCGCCCGCGGTTGGCTGGGCGACGACTACATCGCCGAACACGAGTTCGCCGGCTACACCACAGACCGGCACAACGTGGAGGTGCCGATGTCGTTTCTCGCCGAGGGAGACAGCCAGAAGCCGGTGGTCTTGCAGCGCGACGGCGAGGGGCGGATGTACTACCGGTTGGGTGTCAATTACGCGCCGAAGTCCCGTCATCTGCCCCCGGAGAATCAGGGCTTCGTGGTGGAGAGAAACTACGAGCCTGTCGACGACCCCGATGACGTGGTGCGAACCGAAGATGGCTGGCAGGTTCGAGCCGGCGCCCGGGTTCGAGTGGAGTTGGCGATGACGATTCCGGCGCGGCGCTATCACGTGGCGCTGGTGGACTGGTTGCCCGCCGGGTTCGAGCCGTTAAACCCGGCGCTGTCGGTCACGGACGTCAGTGACGTCGACACCGGCGGCAGCTCCACCGGCTGGTGGGGGCTTCCCTGGTATCGCCACCAGAACCTGCGCGACGAGCGCGTCGAGGCGTTCGCCCCCAGAATTGCCCAGGGCAGCTACACCTACAGCTACGTCGCCCGGGCGACCACGCCGGGGCGGTTTGTGGCGATGCCGGCGAAGGCCGAGGAGATGTATCATCCGGAGACCTTCGGTCGCAGTTCTACGGAGGTGGTCACCGTCGTCGATGACGAGCTTTGAGGCGCTGGGCTCTGGGCTCTGGGTGCTGGGTGCTGGGCTCTGGGCGCTGGGCTCTGGGCTCTGGGCGCTGGGTGCTGGGCGCTGGGCGCTGGGCGCTGGGTGCTGGGCGCTGGAGGCCCTGATCTGCTCCCCTGGAGCGCAGCGAGAGGGGAGCTGTCCCGAAGGGACTGAGGGGTCGGGCGGTGAGTTGCTGCGATTCGTACTCTATCGGTTTGCGACGGCCCCCTCCGCTCGCATTCGCGACCACCTCCCCCGGCGCTGACGCTTCGGGGGAGGAAATTCACGGGCAACACCGACCACCGACCACCCAACACCGATCACCCAACACCAACCACCGACCACCGACCACCCATGACCGACTACCCATGACCGACCACCGACCACCGACCACCCACCACCGACCACTGAGATTAATGGTGTACGACGATACCTGTCGGGGCAGCCGCCTGTTGCCGGGGCTGACCCACAGTTGGATCGTCGGCGGATGGCTATATCGGTTGCTCGGCAGGATTGATCACATGCGTGGGGTGCAAAGCTGGGGCGAAGCACTGCACTGGCTCAGCACTGTGGAGTTGGGCCGGCAAATCGGCGAAATTCAGTTCTGGGGCCACGGCAAGTGGGGGCTGGCCAGGGTGGGGGCCGAACAACTGGACATGACCGCATTGCAGCCCGATCACCCCTACCACCCGATGTTGCGGGCGGTGCGCGAACGGTTGATCGGCCCCAATGCGCTGTGGTGGTTTCGCACCTGCGAGACCTTTGGGTGCCGGCCGGGCCACCGATTTGCCAAAGAGTGGACCCGGTTTTTCGGCTGCCGCGCCGCCGGGCACACCTACATCATCGGCCCCTGGCAAAGCGGGCTACACTGTCTTCGGCCCGGCGAAACACCGGGGTGGTCGGTCTACGAAGGACTTGCCGAAGGCACGCCGGAAAACCCCGAAAAAGCGCTCTGGTCGAAGCCCTGGGAGCCCAACACCATCACCTGCCTGCAGAACCGACATCCGCAGTTGGACCGCGGCGCAGGGCCGGCATGAATTGCCCCCATCCCCCTAATCTCCCAATCTCCTTTTGGTTACACCCGGGGGACCGATGGTGGTCGGCTCCTACTTAAGGGTCGGGCCCGGCCTTGTAATGGCTGGTGACTTCGCTGTCGGTGAGCGCCCGGTCGTAGATGGCGGCGAGGTGGAATCGCCCCTGCCATGGACGTTCGAAGTCTGGTTCCCCACCCAGGTGCAACTGAAAGTCGCGATCCCAGTTGCCCAGGTCCGCCTCCGGTGGGCGTTCGCCGTTTTCTTCCTCGCCGTTTTGTTCTTCATCGTTATCGTCGTCACCGTCGGCGAGGGGGTACACGTAGATTCGTTCGCCATTTCGAAACACGTTGACGACGCCGTGCTCGAAGGTCACTACGTAGTGTTCGAGGCGGGTGGAGAGTGCGTCGACGACGGTCTGAAAACCATCTAGCCCGGGGGATCGGCCAGAGTCGTCATATTCGGTGCGGATGCGCAACTGGATGTGGGTGTCTACCTGGCCGATGACGAGGTTGCGTTGGCCGCGGTCGTCTTCGTGGGAGATCGCGAGGATGCGGGCGGGGCCAGACTGGCTAAGATGATGAGGCTGCACCCACAACTCGACGCTGAACGATTGTGAATCGCGGATGGGGTTGATCACCTCCAGGGCGTCTTCAGAACGCAGCAGTCCTCCGCCGAAGTCCATGCAGTTACACCCTTCCACCCAGCGTACGGCACCATCGTTGGCGAACGCTTCCTCGCTGTTATTGGCATCTTCGCTGTCTTCGTTGTTTTCTGCGTCGTTTTCTTCTTCGGCGTCGGCCTGGTCATCGGGATCATCGCCCGGAGGTTCTTCGAAGGGCCAGTCATCGGGTGACCAGCCGTCGGGCGATGTTAGATACAGATGGGTATCACCGCTGCGATCGACGATGACCTCGTCCCCCCAGTTGCGGGGATTCTCCGAGAAGGTGTACAGCGCGACCAGTCCGCTCTCCGAGCGCTGATGATCGGCTTCAAGATCGTCGGGGTTCTGAATGCAGGAGATTGCCGTCAGGCAGATCGCCACAAGGGCTGTGTTACGCAGCAGACCTTGGAGAGAGGCGCTGGACATCAAAGGCTCCACGACGGGGTATTGCACAGGAGGCACGACTCATCGGCCAAGCTTAACAAGGGGGGATGGGGTTGGCTAGTGGATACTCATCTATCGGGGCTTTAGCCTCAACTTCTCAGTTCTCGGATTTCGGATTCACTTCTATTTTCGCTTCCACTTCTGTCGGAGGGTACAAAAACCGCCCTTGCACCACCCCGGGAAATATGTCACTGATCCCGCCGTTTTCGATCTCTGTCGCCCAGCTTGCAATCGTGGGCGAGGGTCCTTAGTGTTGTGCGCCCTCTGTGGCGACACCCGCGGGGGCGCACATTAGAGAAGAGACGTTTTCAGGCCCGGCCCGTCGAACAGACAGTCGGGTTGTGACTCACGGTGAATTTACCGAAACGGATAGTTTACGACCATGGCACGTTATACCGGACCACGTTTGCGCATCGCTCGCCGACTCGGCACTGATCTTCCGGGGCTGACCCGCAAGATTGCCGACCGCCGCCCCTATCCCCCGGGCCAGCACGGCAAAGGCCGTCAGCGGTTCAGCGAGTTCAAAAAGCAGCTCTACGAAAAGCAGAAGCTGCGCTACAACTACGGGGTTAGCGAACAGCAGATGCGAAATCTGTTCGAAGAAGCCCAGCGCTCCCGCGATCCGGCGGGTCTTGTGCTGCTTCGGTTTCTGGAGCAGCGGTTCGACAACGTGGTGTTCCGGTTGGGGCTGGCTCCCACCATCCCGGCGGCGCGCCAACTGGTGGTGCACCGCCACGTGATGGTCGACGGCAAGATCGTGGATCGGCCCAGCTATCGGGTCACCCCGGGCGAAGAGATCACCATCAAGCCCAAAAGCCGCGATCTGGAGCGGATCGCCGACTCCGTGGCCGCACCGACGCTTCGGCTTCCCAGCTACCTGGACTTTGACGAGGACAGCCTCCGGGGGCGCATGGAGTCGCTGCCCAAGCGCGCGGACACGCCCGTGCAGGTTCAGGAAAACCTGGTGGTTGAGTACTACTCGCCGCGTCTGTGACGAGAACCTGACGTCTTCGGGGGGACGAGGTTCTTGACGACGACGAGGCACATCGGACGTCCGTCTATTTGGGGCGCCTGAGCAACGGCGCATACGATTTGCGGGGAGTGTGAATGCGACTCTTCTACATGCTTGCAGGGATCACTCTTATCGTCGTCGGCTCCGTCGCTTGTACCACCGGTCCGACACCTGAACCGGTGACCCACGAACAACTCGACAGCGGGGAAGAGACGGCCCGACAGGCCGGCGAAGCCGCCCGTGAGGTCCAAGAGGAGGAACCTCGGGTGATCTACGCCACCAGCCGTCAGGTCTCCCGGGAAGTGGACGAACAAGACGACCCGCCAGAAGACAAGCCGCCGACCGTCGAAGAGGCGGCGGGCATTCATGTCGACGGCCAGGGGCGATTTCTGGCCCGCGACGGCGAGCAACTCCAGCCCGAAGACATCTCCCAGATCACTGACGATCCGCTGGAAGGACGCACGCTGCGCGTCATCGTCGACCCCGCAGCCGACGAACTTGAGTTCGGCGAGGTGATGCCTCTGTTCGAGGCGATCGCCGACGAGGGTGCCAGCGCCGGGGTGACCTACGGGGAGGCGCCGGAGGCTGAGTTGCTCGAGGAAGATGAAGAGGCTGAGGACGACGAAGAGCCCGACGAGGACGACGAAGAGCCCGACGAAGACGACGAAGAGCCCGACGAAGACGACGAAGAGCCCGATGAGGACGACGGGCAATGAGGGCGCTCTTGCTGTCGGCGTATCACGCGCCGAGCCACCAGCGGTGGGCCGATGGCCTGGTGGATCAGCTCTCCGGAGTTGAGTTTGAACTCAACACACAACCGCCCCGCCATTTTCCCTGGCGGTCGCGTGGCAACAGCCTGTGGTGGGCGTTTGACGACACCATTCAGTGCGCCGATCCGGACGTGATCGTCGCCACCTCGATGGTCGATCTGGCCGGGCTGCGGGGGCTGGTTCCACACCTGGCGACTCGACCGACGCTGGCGTATTTCCACGAAAATCAGTTCGCCTATCCGACCCGCGACGACCGCACCAACGCCAACCTTCTGGTCACCAATCTGTACACTGCGCTCGCTGCGGACCGGGTGTTGTTCAACTCGATGTACAACCGACAGTCTTTTTTGCGCCGCGCCGGCGAGTTTCTCGATCTGATGCCCGACCAGGTGCCCGACGGGGTGATCGAACAGGTACGCAACAGCAGTGATGTACTGCCCGTCCCGCTGGAACAGGAGGTGTTCGACCGGGCCGATGCACTGCGTTCGGACACCGCCGGTGGCAACGAGCCACTACGCATCATCTGGAACCACCGTTGGGAGTACGACAAGGCGCCCCAGCGGTTTTTCCGGGCGTTGTTTCGGCTCGCCGACAACCTCGACTTTCGGCTGGTGGTGATGGGCCAGCAGTTTCGTGAGGCCCCGCCGATCTTTGAACAGGCGCGTGACCGCCTGGCCGATCACATCGACCACTGGGGCTGGGTCGAGGATCGCGACGACTATCTTCGCTGGCTCATCCGAGGTGATCTGGTGGTCTCGACGGCAGTGCATGATTTTCAGGGGCTGGCGGTACAGGAAGCGGTCGTCTGTGGCTGTCTTCCCGTGCTGCCGGACCGGGTGGCCTATCCCGACTTTTTCGACGATGTTCACCTCTACCCGTCGAGCCTCGACGACGCATCGGCGGACATCGATGCGCTGGCGAAGAAGCTGCGAACATTGCTCGCTGATCCAAAGCGCACA
>SKMT01000595.1 GCA_007120915.1 Myxococcales bacterium
TCGGGCGCCCTGGAAGGACGCGCTGGCTCAGGTTCAGGACCTCACGTCCCCGTCCATCGCATTTGCCGGCTGCGTGCCATCGTTGGTCTCGTCACCGACAAACTCCCGAGTGGTCTGCACAGTCTGGATGACAATTCCCAACCCGATGTACATCCCCATCAACCCGGCAAACGTGACGATGGGCTCCAGCATGAGCGATGAGACGACGGCGGCGACGGCCAACACAGCGATCCCCGCCCAGGCTGCGCCGCGAAGTTCTACGTCCTTGAAGGTTCGGTAGGGCACGGTGCTGACCATCAGCACCGACAGCACAATGCAGATCGCGGCGACTGCGCCGGCGGCTTCCGTGGTCGCCGCACCGGTGTGGGAGACGTGTCCCAGCACCATCGCCACCACCGCCCCGGCCGCCAGGGGGGTGGGAAGGCCCACGAAGTACTTTTTTGATTCCACGGTGTCGCCGCGGGCGGACAACACGTTGAATCGGCCCAGCCTCAGCACCGCACAGGCGGCGTAGACGGATACTACCAACAGACCGGCTGATCCCCAGGCTTCCAGCCCCCAGTGATACAACAGAAACGCCGGGGCGACCCCGAAGCTGATGGCATCGGCCAGGCTGTCGAGTTGAATTCCCAGCTCCGACTCGGTGCGCGTCATCCGGGCGACACGCCCGTCGAAGGCGTCGCAGACCATCGCGACGACCAACAGCCAGGCGGCCAGACTAAACTCCGAGATACTTTGCGCACCTGTCGACAGGTGGATACTGTACATCCCGGCACAGATGCTGGCGAAGGTAAACAGGTTGGGCAGGATGTACTTCGTTCGACGAAAATCCATGCGAAACCACCTCACATCACAGCACCCGATCTGACGGCCTGCGAACGATCCGAAATCTTTTTCGGGCTCCAAACCGGCTTATCTTTAGGCGGGACGATGTCCGAAGTCAAGAGGTTGACCGATGCGCGAACTGACACTCGAACAGCTCGATGACCGGGCCACACGCCTTGATCAGGCGGTTTGTGCGACCCCGGATATCGACCGGTTTTGCTCGTCGAGCTTCTGGGTGTTGCCTGCCTGGCGCGCCTTTCTTTCGGACCATCGGCTCTGGTGTCATCAGTGCGAATACGGGTTTGTGACCCTCGGGGTGGGCAACGACCGAAGCCTGGGAACCTACATCCATCCCATGGAGGCAAGCTGGGCGCTGGCGTCGCCGCTGGTTGGGCCGGATCCGGCGGCGTTGACCCGGCAGTTCGTCGAAAAATGCCGCAACACCTCTCTTCAGTGGGACATTTTGTTTCTCTCCGGCATCAGCCCCGACTCCATCCAGTTCCATGAGTTGATACGCGGGTTCCGGGGGCATTATTCACTGGGGCTGGGCCCCTCCTCGGTGCGTCGGGTGGCGAGCCTCGAAGGGGGCTGCGAGGAGTTTCTGAGCCGTCGATCCTCCAGTTTCCGAAGTAACCTGCGCCGCGCTCGCCGCCAGGGCGAACAGAAGGGCATCGAAGTCGATTACATCGACAAAGCCGATGTCCAGCAGGCGAGCACAGAGTTGTTCGACCGCGCTCTGGCTGTGGAACACAACAGTTGGAAGGCTGAAGCAGACACCGGCATCATCGACGGGCCGATGAAGGTCTTCTACCGCGAGATGTTGCCCCGGCTCGCCGAGCGCGACGCGTTGCGGTTTCTCTTTCTGACCTATCAGGGCGAAGATATCGCCTATTGTTTCGGCGGGGTGTTCGACAACAAATTCCGTGGGTTGCAGATGAGCTACCACGACGACTACTCCGACCACTCACCGGGAAATCTGGCCCAGTTGCACATGATCGAGCGGCTGTGTGAAGAGGGGATCGAGCACTATGACCTGGGCTCGGACATGGAGTACAAAAAGCGCTGGGGCGAAGAGGGCATTGAGACCCTGGCGGTTATCGTACGGCGCATCTAATCAAACAACTCCCACCCTTCGAAAAACTCGTAGACTCGTACCATCAACGTGATCGGCTGCGGCTCTTCGGCCAACTCGTCGACGATGATCGCCTCGGCGCGGCGGGGGCTGTCCGCTTTCACGTCGCGACCGCGGCCGTCGACGACGACCACCACCTCGTATTCGTCGGACAGATCGGGGCCGTTTTCGGCGGATTTAAGCTCTACGACCGCCTGCCCGTCGTCGAGCACCACTGTCACCGTCAGCTTGTCATCTTCGTGCAGTACTTCCCGCATCAATCACCCTTGTCGTTGTAAGAACAACCTCCCCCGACGCTTGCCGGCGGGGGAGGTGGCCGCGAAGCGGTCGGAGGGGGCCCGCAGTGTAACCACTACTGCTCACCCGCCTCTTGTTTCATCGCTCGCGTCACCTGCACGACCAGACTCTTCGGCGCCTCTTCGGAGCCGGGAATCTCGGGGAGTGGAATCCTCAATTTTTCGGCGTCAGGATTGTCGGCGATGCGCTCCGGAACACTGTTGATGATCTGCTGGAGTTGTTCTTCATAGCCATCCGGTGCCTGGGAGGGATCGGCGAAGATCTGCTCCATAAGCATCCGAGCGTCGATGGGCTTGTCGGGGTTGATGGGGACATTTTCGGCGGGGTTGAGCCACTGACCGTAGACAACGCCCGGCAGCTTTGCGGTGCCCTGGGCCTGGTTGCGCATCTGTTCGGCTTTGTCGAACTTTTCGAGCTGTTCGTAGGCCGATGCTCGAAGGGCATAGGCGTCGGGGATCTCGTCGATGTCGTCGACCTTCGACTCCGCCTCTTTGATCGCTGCAATCGCCTCACCTCCGTCCATCGCCGAGATGCGACAGGCTGCCAGTTGCAGATGGCCCCAGGGCTCGTCGGGAGCAGCATCGATGGCCTTCTGGGCATCTTCCCCGGCGGCCTCGGCGCTTCCCAGCGTCAGCGAAAGCTGGCTTCGCAACAGCGCTGCGGGCATCACCATTTCAGGGTCTTCGCCATAGTCGACGAGCGGCTCCAGCGTCTCGATCGCCTCCGAGGTATGTCCTGCGACCGCCTGGAGTCTCGCCAGATTCAGTCGGGCCTGCTCGTCGTGTGGATCCATATTGGCTGCATGGGCCAGATCCTTTCGGGCCTCGTCGAGCTGGCCGTTGCGAAGTCGGATCATTCCCCGAATTGAGAAGGGCTCAGCTTCCTGGTCGTCCATCGCGATGGCTCGGTCCAGGTCGAGCATGGCAGCACGGTCGTAGAGCATCTCTTCGTGCACCATCGCCCGGCCCAGGATCGCCGTCCAACTCGGATCAGCGGCTCGGATGGCTTCGTTGAACGTCTGGCGCGCTTCGTCGAGGTCGTCGGCGTAGAACAGCGCGTATCCTTTCAGTTCCAGCAATTGACCGCGCAGATCGTCGCCCTCAACTGCGTCGAGGGCATCCTCGACGGCGGCGATGCAGACCTGATAGTCCTCCGCCTCCAGCGCCACTTCGGCGCGCATCACCAGCAGTTCGTCGATCTGCCCGTGCTCGTCGATCGCTGCTTCAACTGCTTCGTCGGCCTCCTCGATGTGACCTTCGACGATCAGATCGTCGATGGCATCGAGGGTGTCGTCGATGTCCGTCATTGACGCTCCTAAACGGGAGTGACCCCGTGCTTTTTGTCGGGCCAGTTCTTCTCTTTGGTCTCGTATACCGCCAGGCGTCGACGCAACTCATCGCGTAGATTGCCCTTGGTGACCATCTCGTCGACGATCAGCTCACTGGCGAGCCGGTAGATGTCGATGTCTTCTTCGTACTCGGCGCGTTTTTTCTTCACGTACTCGGGCCGTTCATCTTCGGGCAGCGCCTGGATTTTGCGTGCATATACGGCGTTGATCGCCGCCTCCGGGCCCATCACCGCGATCATCGACTCCGGCAGCGCCAGGGTGGCGTCGGGCTCAAAGCCCGGCCCGCACATCGCGTACAGCCCGGCGCCGTAGGCTTTGCGCACAACAACCGACAGCTTGGGCACCGTCGCCTCGCTGACCGCCGAGATCATCTTCGCGCCGTGGCGGATAATTCCCTCCCGTTCGACTTTGGTGCCGATCATGAACCCTGGCACATCTGCCAGGAACACCAGCGGGATGTCGAAGGCGTCGCAAAGCGAGATAAACCGCGCTCCTTTGTCCGCCGAGTCGACGAACAGCACTCCGCCTTTTCGCATCGGTTGGCTGGCGATGATGCCCACCGCTCGCCCGTCGATGCGACCGAATCCGGTGATCAGCTCCCGGGCGAAGTTGGCTTTGATCTCCAGGAACTGAGAGTCATCCACCAGGTGGTCGATCACCTTATGCATGTTGAAGGCCCGGTTTTGGTTCTTCGGAATCAGCTCTTCCAGGCTCTTCTTCTGCTCTTTTGGCTCTTTCGGTTCGGCGGTGGGAACGTCTCCGCGGCAGTGCGACGGGAAGTACTCCAGGTAGTCGCGGCAAAACTCGATGGCTTCTTGTTCGTCGTCGACCAGCACGTCGCCACAACCGGACTTTTTGCAGTGCATTTTCGCCCCACCCATCTCCTCGAGGGTGACCTTCTCGCCGATGACCATCTCCGCCATGCGCGGGGAGCCCAGGTACATCGAGGCGTTGCCGTCGACCATCACCACGACGTCGCAAAACGCCGGGATGTACGCTCCGCCGGCCGCCGAGGGTCCGAACAACAGGCAGACCTGCGGCACATAACCGGACAGGCGCACCTGGTTGTAGAAGATCTTGCCGGCGCCTCGTCGGCCGGGAAACATCTCCAACTGGTCCGTAATTCTCGCCCCCGCGGAGTCGACCAGATACACCAGTGGAATCTTCAGCCGTTCGGCGGTTTCCTGAATCCGGATCATTTTCTCGACGGTGCGCCAGCCCCAGGAGCCGGCCTTGACCGTCGAATCATTGGCGATCACCGCCACGCGCCGCCCATTGACCTTGCCCACGCCCGTAATCACGCCATCCGAGGGCAGATCCCCGGCCTGCACGTTCGCCCAGGCCCCGTCCTCGATTTCGAGCCCGTCGTCGAACAACAGCTCCAGCCTGTCGCGCACGAACAGTTTTCCGCGCTCTTTGTTGCGCTGGTGGTACTTCTCTTTGCCGCCCGATTCGATCTCGCGGCGTTGGTCGACGACCTCTCGGTCAATCTCGGAGAGTTGGTCGGTGTCTGGGGTATCGTTCATGGTGGATCTCCTGGGTTACGCAACGTCGAGCCCTCCAACCAAGGCTGAGGGCGGGGCTGTGCCGCATCGCTCACGGGTTTGCTACGTCAAGCCCCCCAGCCAAGGCTGAGGGCTGAGCGGGGCGCTGGCTCGCCAATGGGGTCAAGACCCCGGCTCGCCCGACCGTTAATGCTGCTACAAACCGGTCGAACTGGCACGGCCATAACAATTTTCTGGTTTTCTGTCTTGGTTTCCTCTGCGCCCTCTGCGTCTCTGCGGTTCCAATCTGGTTTTCTCTGCGCCCTCTGCGTCTCTGCGGTTCCAATCTGGTTTTCTTGGCGTCTTGGCGGTTCACTTGCCCTTGAAGTTCGGAGCGCGTTTTTCGCGGAATGCCTCCAGGCCCTCCTGGCGGTCCTCCGTGGGAATGGTGACCGCATAGGCCGTCGATTCGAGCTGAAGCCCCGACTCCAGATCGACCTCCCAGCCGGTGTCGATCGCCGCCTTGGTCTGAGCCAGCGCAATCGGTGCCGAGGTCAGCATCTCTTCGGCCAGCGTGCGGGCGCGGTCCATCAGTTCGTCTGTCGGCACCGCGTAGTTGGCCAGCCCCAGCTCAGCAGCCCGGGCGCCGGGCAGGCGCCGGCCGGTGAAGATCAACTCCTTTGCCCGCGCCAAGCCCACCAGCCGCACCAGCCTCTGGGTGCCACCGGCTCCGGGGATAATTCCCAGTTTCAGCTCCGTCAAGCCGACCTTTGTCTGTTCGGCGACGACCCTGAGATCGCAGGCCATCGCCAGCTCCAGCCCCCCTCCGAAGGCGTAGCCGTTGATCGCACAGATCGTCGGCTTTGGCACCCCGGCGATACGCCGGAACACTTCTCGATAGTCGTCGATGCGCCGACGCACGTCGGATTCGCTCATCGTCTTGCGCTCTTTGAGATCCGCTCCGGCGCAGAAGGCCCGGTCACCGGCGCCGGTGAGAATAACCACCCGAACGTCATCGTCGTAGCGAAGTTCGTAAAACAGCTCGCCCAGCGCCTCGACCATCGGCCCGTTGAGCGAATTCATCGCGTCGGGTCGGTTCAACGTCACCAGGCAGATCCCGTCGTCATCGACCTCTGTTGTCAGCACGTCGCGTTGTTCCACCATCAACCTCCGAGAAGAGTTCACTGAAATGACTGGCAACCATCGGTGGGCTTGCTCGTTCAGCCGGCAGGGCTACACTGTGTACGCCATGACACAGAGCAAACAAAAAGACGACGACACCGCCTCCGACGACCGCCGCGACCGGCTGCCGGTTCGGAGAAACCGGCACACCGGCCTGATCGATGCCCCCAGAGAGGGCGTGAAGCTGGTCATCGAACGCGGCGCCGACGTCTATTTTTCGGTCTGTCGGCGGTTCGCTGCCTTTTTGAATGACCGAAAATAAGCCGGCATCGCCGCCTCGTTATTCGATGTAAAAGCGGATGTGGGCTCCACCACCTGAAAAGTTCAGCCAGAAGTCTGCCGGTGCCAACTGTACCGATGGACGCCATTCCAGCACCAGGTCAAGAGGGACGTCCGGGAAGATAAACTCAAGTCCGGCAACGAACTGTGCTCGCATCCGAAACCAGTTCGGGCCGGTCCCGATTGCTCCTCCTCCGCCGACGTTCCAGGCGATCTGAACCACGTCGGCATCATGAATGGTGGGCATGCTGGCAAGAATATCGATGCTCACACCCAGTCCCGAACGATGGCGATGGTGGCGATGCCATCTGCTACCCCAGCCTCCCCACCAGTTCCCGATCACGCCCTGCAGTGCGATATCACCGGTGTGAATTTTCCCGGAAATACCGGAGACGGCAGTTCCGTGACCCAGCCCGATTCCGAATCCACCGGGTCTGTCCTGAGCCTGCGCTCCCGCTGGAGCTGCCAACATCAACGCAAACGCTGCTACCATTGCGACGACCAGTTTCTTCATTCGCATCTCCTTCAGGTTGTGCAGTTGCATGAGTTACACATCGAGCAGACCGTATCGTCACCGCCGACTGGCGACAACCGGACAAATCGAAACAATTTAGTTCGTGCGCACCGGTTCTCTAAGAGATTCGTCGACATCCTCCTCTCCGGGGTCGGCGAACTCTTCGATCAGGTCGACCAGAACCTCTTCGACGCTACGGTCCGTCGGTTCGGCTCCCTCCGGAGATGGGATACGCCAGGAGGCGCGAAGCCCCCAGTAGTGAAATGGTTCAATATCGACGGTAGGCGCGACGGTTCGGGGAAATTCTACCGCCGAATTCACCGGCTCGCAGCCCTGGTCGCGAAGATGGCGAGGCTGCCAGGTCTGGCTGACGATGATGGGACCGAACCGGGCGTGGGCAATGATGTAGGTGCGTTCGAATTCGCGGGTCCTATCGACGACGCCGGCGATTTTCCCGTCCTGTTCGAGCAACACCTCAAAGCGTCGGGGTTCATCACCCCCCGGGGCGATCCCGGCGAACTCCAGGGTCTCATCGAGCTGAAGCGGCTCCAGGTTGTAGTCGTCCGACAGCGCGCGCCACAGTTTGCGCGCTGAGCTGCGTACGTAGGACTCCATAAA
>SKMT01000117.1 GCA_007120915.1 Myxococcales bacterium
CGATCATCATCACAGCTCTCGTGGGATACTGCCCAGATAGGTGGTCTGTCTTCCCGGAGGCTGGTCAAATGCGATTGCCCTGGGTGGGCGGTGGTGGGTGGATTGGATCGACAAAGCCCGGGGTGTCTGGCATCGTAACAGTGTAGGCTGGTGATGGATCACACCTTGAGACATTGAGGTTGACGGATGTCCGAATATCACAAGCACAGCGCCGGTGTTACGCCGACAAACGACACAGACCAGGGCGAAGACGAGGCCCTGGAGCAGTTGGACTGGGTGGTGCCGGCGGTGTTTCTGGGAGCGGCGCTGATCCTCTTTTTGGCCGTCGTGGGCTGGTGGGCGCCGCTGGTGCCGCTGTTGGTGTTCGTGGGGCTGGTGTGGGTCCCGGTGAGCGCGACGGTGGTGTGGGCCAGCTCCGATAATGCCAGCCCCAAAAAGCTGGGAGCGGCAGTGGGGATTCTGGGGCTGTTTGCGCTGCCCCTGCTCGCCTGGAGTGTCGACGGCTACCGCATCATGATGCTGTCGGTGGGCAACAACGTGTTGCAGGCGAGCACGGCCGTGCAGGCAATTGACGACCCATCGGAGCAGGTGGCGCTTCTGGCCTGCGAGATGGAGCTGGAGTCTGAGGACTCAACGCGCCATCGGCGGCTTCCCACAGCGCTTCAAGATCGGCCTCACATCGCCGTAGAGTGTCTGTCATCGGCTACCGAAGAGAATCAGCGGGCCGTCTCGCGGATCTCCTCCGATCTGTTCGACAGTTGGTATGCAGGATGGATGGGAGAGTCGCCGGTAGACGAACAGATCGCCTGCCACCACGCCGAGTACGCCAGGGCCCTGGGTGGGCTCGTCGACGTCGATGTGCGCCCGGAGCTGCTGATGTGTGCCCTGGAGGCAGAGTCCGAGACCATCGCCGCCTGTTGCGGTGAGACTGCCACCGCCTATGCCCGTGAGGAGGGAGTCGAAAACGTCGATCCCCCCCGCTGGTCGCGCCCCATCCAGGAACCGCTGTTTCAGTCATTATCAGCGGTGACCGATGTACCGAGCTCGACGCTGGCCTCCGATGACCCGCTGGTGGACACGCTGGGGTGGCGGCCCATGGACCTGTGGCACTGGACGCTGGAGTTGGGGTGCTATCGGGTGGTGGCCTATCACGACACCGACGGGGCGGGCGTACCCCTCGCGGAGCTGACGGACCGCCAGTGCGACACCGATGGTGGCGACCCGCGCCACTCCTCGTCGGAGCGCAGCATCCTGCGTCGAAGTTGTGGTCAGGTTCGAGAGATCGACTCGCGTCTCGATGTGGATCGCTGGTGCGAGATCTCGGAGGGCGAACGGGTTCGCGCTGCTGTCTCCGAGGCCGATCGGGCCGTCGCTCGCACGCTGTTGGGCGTGGAGTCGCGGGTTGTCGGCGACGAGATGCTCGAACACTTCTCGTCGGTGGCCGACGCCATCGAAGGATCGCCGATGTACGTCTCCGACGGGGAAGGTGGTGTCAAGATCTCCAGCGAATTCCAGGCGGCCATGAGGCAGGGCCATGTCCCGGAGTGGACCCGAGAGTCCGGCACGGACGCGGAATTCCGCGATATGATGAGCCAGCAGTACGAGCAGCGCCACGAGATCCGGGCGGCCATGGAGCAGCAGCGCCGAGTCTTTGAGCAGAACGTCTCGGGCGATGACGAGGGTCGCCAGCAGATGGAGCAGGAGTTCGACGAGATGGAAGATGCGCTCCAGGATGTCGAAAGGCTGCATCGGCAGGGGCCGCCGCGATAGGTGGATAGGTGGTCGGTGTTCGGTGTTCGGTGGTGGGGGTTGGAGATTGGATTCTCGTTTCCGGATGTTTTCTGAATTGGAGTCGAAAATGCGTCGGTCCGTCGTTGTACTTGGAATCGCTGTGTGGGTGATGTTCGGGCTCGGTTGTGGCGATGACACCAGTGGGTCTGTCGACGACTGTCCGGGGGATGGATGTGTCAGTTGTGACGACCATGGCGACTGCGGTGAGCCGGGCACCTACTGCCACGAAGATGACGGGGTCTGTGTTCAGATCGACTGTGAGGAAGACGGCGACTGCGATGGCAGTGAGCTGGAATGCAGCGATGACGGGTGGTGTGTGGCCGTGGTCTGTGACCCCGGTGAAAGCGTGTGTGACGACGATGATGGCGCGGTCGTTCGGTGCAACAGCGACGGCAGCGGATGGCTCGATCCCGTCGAATGCGAAAGCGGCGAATGCCAGCAGGGCGCATGCGCCTGTGACGAAGATCTTCAGGACTGTCCGGCCGGCGAATTCTGCTCCGGCGGTATCTGCCAGTGTGGCTCGGGAGTGCACTGTGGAGCATCCGGCGTCTGCTGTGGCGAAGACGAAGTATGCGAACAGGTGGAGGTCTGCGACAACGATGGCAACTGTGAAATTAGCCAGGAGTGTCGGCCTGAGTGCGAGGGGGAGTACTGCGGGTTTGGCGGCGAGATCTGCTGCGAAGGCGACGAGCCGGTGTGTGGGCCCGACGGTGAATGCGCTCCGGACTGCAGCGGACAGGGGGAGTTGTGCGGCGAAGACTACGACCAGTGTTGCCCCGAGGGAGAGGTCTGCATTTTCGGTGATTGCGTCGCCCCCGGTGACGACTGCGACGACTTCACCGACTGTGACCTCGATGAGTACTGCGACGCGGCGCTCGGCCAGTGTTTGCCCGACGACTTCCCGGAGGATCTTGTCTGCGAGAAGGACGTCGACTTCGATCCCTTTGACACCGACGAGCTCTGGCGGTTCGAAGGGGTGGAGCTGGGCGATCGGCTCTACCGCAACGTCCAGAGCATTCCGGTGACCGCCGACATGGATGGCGACGGCACCCCGGAAGTGGTGATCACGCCCTATCACGGCTCCGACCAGCATGTCGGGATTCTGGCGGTGGTCGACGGGGTCACCGGCGAACCGGTGTACTACAACGATCAGCGCACGTTCTCGGGGCAGGGCCACAGCGCTGTGGCCGATGTCACCGGCGATGGCTACCCCGAGATTGCCACCGTGCTGGGCGAAGCCGATGAGGGGCTGGCACTGGTCGAAAACCCCGAAAATTGTCCCGATCCGGAGGCCGATGACGACGACTGCATCATCTGGGAGTTCCGCGAAGGGACGGTGCAGAACTACGAAGATGCCCACGGCAACGGTCCGCTGTTTGCGGACATCAACGCAGACGGCAACGTGGAGGTGGTCATCGGCACGGTGGTCATCGACGCCGAAACGGGTGACATGATCGCCGACGGTACGCACAGCTCCAGCGCCTACAACGGGCCGCACGGGCACTGGGGGGCGCCGGCGGTCGCCGATCTGGACGGTGACGGCACCCAGGAGCTGTTGACCGGCGACTGTGCCTGGAAGGTCGACTTCGATGACGGGGAGTTGGTCGAACACTGGTGCAACGACGATTTCAACAACGGGGTGCCCGCCGTCGCGGACGTGGTCGCCGCCGATGGACGCGACGGTGAACCGGAAGTGGTCACCGTGCGAAGTGGTACGGTTTACATACTCGACGGGCAGACCGGCGACACGATCTACGCAATTGACATCCCCGGTGGTGGTCAGGGCGGCCCGCCGAACCTGGCGGACTTCGACGGGGATGGCACCGTCGAGATCGGGCTTCCTGGTGAGCAGTGCTACTCGGTGTTCGACCCCGACTGTCTCTCCGACGCCGATGAACCCGGCGAATGTGACCAGCCGCAGTTCCCGGAGTGCACGCCCGGGGAGGACTGCGCCGTCGATCCCTGTGATGCACCGGGGTTGGACGGGGGCAGCGGCGAAGGCGTGCTCTGGAGCATTGAGGTGCAGGACCGGTCGGAGGCGACGGGCTCGTCGGTGTTCGACTTTCAGGGCAACGGGCGAAACGAGGTGGTCTACAACGATGAGTGCCGACTGCTGGTGTTGGACGGGCAGACCGGCCAGCCGCTGATCTCGCAGATCAACACCACCCGCACGGCCACCGAATACCCGCTGGTGGTCGACATCAATGGCGACGGCCGCTCCAACATCGCCATGATCGCCAACAACGATCAGTACGACCGGGACTGCGAGCACTTTCTCGACCCCGGCAGCTCCAATGTGCGCCCCGATTGGTTCCCGGAGTGCTTCCCCGATGACATGGATGACCGTCCCGCCGCATGCGACGAGGGCACCAGCGGGATCTTCGCGCTCGAAGACGTGCACGACGCCTGGGTGTCGACCCGTGCGATCTGGAACCAGCACGCCTACCACATCACCAACGTCGACGATGACGCCAACGTGGTCGGTGCCTGGCAGCCACACTGGGAGAGCCATAACACGTTCCGGGCCAACGAGCAGGGTGAGCTGCCGATGAACGCCCCGGATGTGGTGGTCAGCTCGGTGCAGGTCGACCCCTTCGTCTGCCCCATGGACATCGAGTTTCAGGCTACCATCCTCAACGAGGGAGTCGCCGCGATTCCGGAGGGGATGCCCGTGAGTCTGTACCTGTTTGACCCACCGGGAGCCCCGGAAGGAGAGCTGGTGACCACGGAAACAGTCGACCAGGCGATCTCTCCGGGAGGGATGGCCCAGGTGACGTTTACCTACGAAATCGAGATGGGGCAGTTGAACAACGAGCTCGATTTCGAGGTGGTGGCCAACGACGATGGCACCGGTGATCCACCGGTAGCGGACTGCAACCCTGACAAAGCATCGCTGACGGTGCACGACGTCATCTGCCAGCAACCGGGGTGAGTTCGTGAGTCTCGGGTCGTGGGGTCGTGGGGTCGTGCTACCGAGGAGATCGGATCACCTCCGCGCAGGGTGCCTTTACCGGGTACAATTGGCTGTGATGTCGATATCGACGCCGATGGTCGGGCACCGGCATGCGACGCGACCGTGGCTCCTGAGCATACTCGGGCGCGTAGTCCAGCGGCCGACACGAACAGCGATGGCGCCTTTGGCCCATCGGGCGGCGGTGGTGTAACCACGGCGGTCACAACCGACGGTTGGCGCATCTGCGAATACGTGGTAGCTGCCGGCTCGATATGCAACTGGTAAGCAGGTAGCAACAGACGAGACGGATGCCCTTTCCCTACGACGACCCTGTCGACATTGCCGAGCTGCTCGATCTGGATGAGCCGTTGGAGCTGGAAGCCGCGGAGCTGATCGAGCTGTTGGACGACCAGCTCACAGAGCGCCGGAAGCAGCGCATCGATGAGGTGGTGCGTCACCGCACCTGTACGGTGGTGCCGGTGATGGACGGGATCTATGATCTGGGCAATGCCGCCGCTGTGCTTCGCAGCGCCGAGGGGCTGGGCTACCAGCGCGCCCACGTGATCGACACCCAGCCGCACCAGAAAACCTCGGAGAGAGTCACCCAGGGCGCCGACAAGTGGATGGACGTGACTCGCTGGGAAAATCCGGCGCGGTGTATACGCTTTCTGCACGACCGGGGATACCGGGTGGCGGCGACCCACCTGGATGCGGACGTGGAGTTGGCGGACGTCGACTTCACCCGGCCCACAGCCCTGGTGTTCGGTAACGAAAAGGACGGGATCAGCGATGAGGTCTACCAGATGGCCGATGTGCGCTGTGTGATTCCGATCCGGGGGTTTGTCCAGAGTTTCAATATCTCGGTGGCCGCGGCGATGTCGCTGTACGAGGCGATGCGCCAGCGTGTCGCGAAGCTGGGCGCCCAGGGGGACTTGAGCGCCGAGGAGCAGCGGATTTTGAAAGCCCATTTTTACATTCGCTCCGCCACGCGCGCCGAACGGCTGATTCCGTCGCTGTTGCGTCGCCGCTAGTGGCGGTCCGGGGCCTGCACCGGGGCTTGATTGCGGCGCAGACTTGAAATGAGAGGCAGCGGTTCGCTACACGAAACGCCGCTTGAATGGCATTGCTGGCCCACGAGGAATGTATGAACGCATCGAAGCCACCGGGCTCGGTGAAAGACCTGGTTGAATTGCTGCGCTGGCGCGTGGAGATGTCGCCGAAGCGCGGTTTCCGGTTTCTGGAAGACGGGGAACAAGACCAGAGGCAGCTCAGTTTCGCCGATCTTCAGCGGCGCGCCCGCGCCATCGGTGCTCGGATTCAACAGGAGGCAGAACCGGGGGAGCGCGCGATACTGCTGTATCCTCCGTCGCTTGAGTACATCGAGGCCTTCTTCGGGTGTCTGTACGCCGGAGTGGTTGCGGTGCCGGCGTATCCGCCGAACCCGCGGCGTCTCAAGCGCACGCTGCCCCGGTTGCTGTCGATTGTCGACGACGCGTCGGCGACGCTGGCGCTTGGCACGGAGATGATCACCGGGATGGCCAGGGGGATGGGTGGCGAAGAGGTGGAGATGTCCGATCTGCGCTGGATTGCTACCGATGCGGTGGACGATGAGTGGGAGGACCGCTGGCAGCACCCGGATGTCGACGCCGAAACGGTGGCGTTTCTGCAGTACACCTCCGGGTCCACCGGCATGCCCAAGGGCGTGGTGCTGGACCACGGCACGCTTCTTCGCAACGAGGAGCTGATCCACCAGGCCTTCGGCGCCGGGGTCGACGATGTGGGGGTGAACTGGTTGCCGCTGTACCACGACATGGGGCTGATCGGAGCGGTCATCCAGCCGGTGTACTGCGGCTGTGAGAGCGTGCTGATGTCGCCGCTCGATTTTCTGAAGCGTCCGGCGCGCTGGCTCGAAGCGATCGACCGGTTCGACGGCAGCATGTCGACGGCGCCGAATTTCGGCTACGACCTGGCGGTGCGAAAGACGCCCAAGGAGCTGCGCGACCGGCTCGATCTGTCGAGCTGGAAGGTCGCCTGCAACGGCGCGGAGCCGATCCGAGAGGAGACGATGCGGCGGTTCGCTGACTACTTCGGCGACGCCGGGTTTGACGAAACGGCGTTTATGCCGGCGTACGGGCTGGCGGAAGTGGGCCTGATCGTCTCGGCGACACCACGAGAAGAGACCCCGCGCGTCGTTGAGACCGACGACAAAGAGCACATCAGTTGTGGGCAGCTTCTCGGCGACTTCGAGGTGCGTATCGTCGACCCGGACACCTCAAAGGTGCTCGACGACGGAGAAGTCGGCGAGATATGGCTTCGCAACGGAAGCGTCGCCTCCGGGTACTGGAAAAAGCCCCAGGTAAATGAAGAGATTTTCGGGGCCTGCGTTCAAGGAGAGCAAGAAGACGAGCCGTTTTTGAAGACCGGAGATCTGGGCTTTATCGACGACGGTGAGTTGGTGATCTCGGGGCGGCTCAAGGACCTGATCGTCATCCGCGGGGCCAACCACTATCCCCAGGACATCGAGAAGACCGTCGAAGGAGTGCACCCGGCGATACGACCCGGTTGCGGGGCGGCGTTCGCCGTGAATACGGACAGCGATGAAGAGGGGCTGGTCGTCGTCCAGGAGGTCAAACCGGACGCGGTAGATGATCTGGATGAGCTGGTGGGGTCGATTCGGGAGGCGATCACGCAGATGCACCGGCTCACTGCCCACGAGGTGGTGCTGATCGAACCGCGGACCATCGAGAAGACCTCCAGCGGCAAGATCCAGCGCTATGCCGTCAAAGAGAGCTGGCAGCAGAGCGAACTCGACGAGCTTGTCCGCAGTGGAGTCGGCCAGGAGAAGACAGATCAGCCGAAGCGGCGGCCTCAGAGCAATATCGAGCAGTGGTTGGTGGGCCGGGTCGCCGAAGAAGCGCAACTCGATGC
>SKMT01000467.1 GCA_007120915.1 Myxococcales bacterium
ACCGAACCTCAGTCCCCCGGGCAGCCTGAACTACGGCTAGCCCGGGGCTACCGGTCGAGCAACCAACCTCCGCCAACCACCAACCACCAACCAATAACCAATAACCGATAGCCAATAACCCACCGAACCTCAGTCCCCCGGGCAGCCTGAACTACGGCTAGCCCGGGGCTACCGGTCGAGCAACCAACCTCCGCCAACCACCAATAACCAATAACCAACCACCAATAACCAACCACCAATAACCAACCACCAATAACCAATAACCAACCACCAATAACGGGCCGCAGGCCTTTACTTCTGCACGAGGTGATTATTCTGGGTGCAGAAGAGTACCAGACCACGACACCTTCTGGGTGGGGCAACCGATACACCGGCCACCGGTGTGTTTCTGCATCGAGACCGGGCCCAACGGTTGTTCTTTGCGTACTCCGAGCGCCGTACGAGTGGAGGTCAAAGATGTAGTGGACACTAACTGGACGACACGGAGGATTTTCGATGAGCACTGATTTTAGACGCTGGCCGCTGCTTTTGCTGATCGCTGCACTGACGGCGGGATTGCTCGGCTGTCCCGATCCGGACCCCGATCCCGATGATTTGTCGATTACGGTCCAGGACCAGGACCTTCAGTTCGACGAACGTGACACTATTACCGTTGAGGAAGCGACCATCGACGCCGACGGGTTTGCCGTGCTGTTTGCCGATGATGACGGCCAACCCGACACCGAACCGCTGGGCGCCTCGGAGTTGATCGACTCCGGCGATCACGAGGACTTTGAGATTCAGCTCGATGATCCGATCGAAGATGACCAGACGATGTGGGCGGTACTGCACTACGATGACGACCGTGGTGAGTTTGAGCGCACGGACAAACAGCCGCCGGTCACCGACGCCGACGGCCAGCGCGTGTTGGACGACTTCGAGGTGACCGTCGAAGAAGATCCGCCGGACGTGATGCTGACGATCGACGATCAGACACTTCCCGAGGACGAAGCGGACATCATCACCGTTGATATGGCGCGCATCGACGCCGACGGATTCGTCGTCATCTACGACGAAGACGACGGAGAGCCCGACGATGACATCGGCTTCGAGTTCATCGAAGAGGGCACTCACGAGGACTTCGACGTCGATCTGGATCGCGATGTCGACGACGGGGAGACACTCTGGGGTCGGCTCCATTACGACGAAGAGGGCGATGAATTCGAGGATGAAGACACCCATCCTGTCGTCACCGACGCCGACGGCGATCCTGTCGAAGACTCCTTCGTCGTCACCGTCGACGAAGATCCGCCCGATCCGCCGGAGGATGAGCCCTACATCGACATCGATGACCAGACGCTCGACGATCTCTCCACGATCATCGAAGTCGACGAGGTCAACGCCATCGACGACGGCTGGGTGACCATCCACGACGAAGAGTGCGACGAGCGAGGAGACGTACTCGGCTACGAGTCCGTTGACGAAGGGCTCACCTCCGATCTCGACGTCGAACTCGACCAACCGGCCGCCGACCTGGACGACTCCGCCGACCTGTGTGCGGCGCTGTATGTCGACGACAATGACGACTTCGACGAAGATGACGCCGACTTCGCCGAGGATGATGACGGCGACCCGGTGCTCGAAGACTTCACCGTCGATGTCGAAGATGGCACTCCGGCCGCCCGGATCACCATCGACACCGACACTCCGCCGGCGTACACCCTCGAACAGGTCGAACCGACCACCTTCGAAGACGACTTCGAGACCGACAACGACGTGCTGGAGATGGTCTTCGTCGAAGAGTGGCGCTACGAAATCGCCAACCTCGACACCGACGACAACCCCCTCGAATTTCTCAACGAGGAGGATGAGGCGCTTCTGTCTCAGGACTTCGACGCGCCCCTCGAGCAAGTCGCGACCATCGACTGGGAGGAGCGCGACGACAACTTCCTGTTCACCGTCAGCGAAGACTTCTACGACGACACCGGTGTCATCGACGAAGAAGAACTCGACGGCTCCGACGCCGTCGACGCCTACCACAGCGCTGACCAGGCCAATTTGTTCGGCCCTGTGGATTACCGATCGCAGTAACCATCGCCGGTCTCTGAATAACCGACGGTAACATCCAACTGCGCGCAGCGGGGGTCGTGCCCGCTGCGCGCTTTTTTCGTGCTGCTTCCTTTTACTTTTGGCTCCAACAAGTATCCTCCCTGCATGTACGGTCGGTCGATCAACACGTAGTTCAGCAGTGACCCCCCCCCTGGAGGACTGTGATGCAACCTCGTCGTTTCAAATCAATCCTGTTCGTACTCCTCTGTTGTTTCGTCACGGCTCTGACCGGGTGTCCCGACGAAGCCGATGATCCCAATGACCAGCAGCCCGACGACCCCGATGAAATCTCGATTACCATCGATGATCAGACCCTCGATGAAGACGCCGCCGACACCATCACCGTCAACGAAGCGGTCATCGATGCTGACGGTTTCGCCGTAATCTACGAAGACGACGGCGGCGGACCCGGCGACACCATCCTGGGCGCCTCCGAGCTTCTCGATGACGACACCCATCAGGACTTCGAGATCGAACTGGATCGCGATGCCGAAGACGGCGAAACGATGTGGGGGCTGCTTCACTACGACGAGAGCGAAAGCGGTGAATTCGAAGACCCCGCCGAACAGCCCGCCGCCAGGTTCGATGACGAAGTAGTGCGCGACGACTTCCAGATCACCATCGACACCGATGAGCCGGTATCGCCCTCTATCAACATCGAAGACCAGACCCTGCCCGAAGACGAGGCCGACGCCGTCGAAATCGACTCCTACACCATCGACGACGACGGGTTTGCCGTCATTCATGAAGACGACGACGGGCAGCCGGGCGCCATCATCGGCTACACCGACCTTCTCGAAGAGGGATCGGGCAGTGACGTTGTCGCCGATCTGAACCGGGACGCCGAAGACGGCGAAACGCTGTGGGGCATGCTGCACTACGACGCCACCGATGCCGGTTTATTCGAAGACCCCGCCGACCAGCCACCGGTGCTCGACGACGACGAGCAACCGGTAGTCGATGACTTCGAAGTCTCCGTCGATGATGAGCCACAGCCCGACCCCGACGAACCCTTCATTGACGTCAGTGACCAGACGCTCGACGGCGTGGTCGGAAATCTTTCCACCCTGATCACCGTCGACGAAGTGTACGCCGATGACATCGGCTGGGCGGTCATCCACGACGACGACTGTTCCGAAGACAGTGATATCATCGGTTATGCTTCCCTCAGCGAAGGCAATAGCTCCCAGGTCAATGTCGAGCTTTCCGAACCGGCGGCCGACGAAGGCGACGACCGAGATCTGTGCGCAATGCTTCACGCCGACGGCGGAGATCCCGACGAGTTCCAGGAAGAGTTCGACCTTCCTGTTCTCGACAGCGACGGCAACGAAATTGGCACTACCTTCAACGTCGAGGTCGTCGAAGGTACTGCCGCAATTCGGTTCAACCTGGGAGCCGACGGCGCAGACAACTACACGCTGCAGACCGTCGAGCCGATGGGCTACACCGACGACTTCGACGCCGACGGTGGCCTCGATGATCTCGCTCTTCGGGGCGACTGGCGCTATGAGCTGGTCAACGGAGTGACCAACGATCACCCCTTTGAGTTTCTCGATGACGCCGGTGACGCCCTTCTGTCTCAGGACACCGACGGTAGTCTGGAAGATAACGACTCGATCGGATGGAACGCCCAGGACACCTGGGTGCGATTTACCGTCAGCGACGACTTCATCGACGACGTCGACGAGTATAGCTGCGCGGTCCACAGTACCATGAGCGGTGCGGTAACCATTATCGACTGATCCTCGCTGTTGTACCACCGGGCGGGACCAACCCCCGCCCGGTGCCCCCCCATCCCCCATGGAATCACCATGAGCAGTACACGTTCGTCCACCGACCGCCGCGCAGTGCTGATGGTCCTCGACAGCGTCGGCGTCGGCGAAGCTCCCGACGCCGAGCAGTTCGGAGACGTCGGCGCCGACACGCTGGGCAACATCGCCCGCACCGTCGCCGGCTTCGATCTTCCCAACCTGCGCCGCATGGGCATCGGCAATATCGAAGGCGTCGACTACTTCGATCCGGCCGACGATCCCAGCGCCAGCTTCGGGCGCATGCAGGAGCAGTCCAACGGCAAGGATACCGCCACCGGCCACTGGGAGTTCGGCGGCATCATCATGGAAGAGGGATTTCGCACCTTCCCCGACGGCTTCGGCGACGACATCATCGACCCGTTCTGTGAGGCCATCGGCGTCGACGGTGTGCTGGGCAACCGGCCCGAAAGCGGCACGGTGATCATCGAGCAGCTCGGAAGAGAGCACGAACAGACCGGACAGCCCATCGTCTACACCTCGGCGGATCCGGTCTTCCAGATCGCAGCCCACGAAGACGTGGTAGACGTCGACACGCTGTATGACTGGTGCAAAGCGGCCTACGACATTGTCATCCCTCAGGGCATCTCCCGTGTGATCGCCCGACCCTTCGTGGGCGAATGGCCCGACTACGAGCGTACCGCCCGCCGTAAAGATTTTTCCTGTCCCCCACCCCAAAACACCGTCCTCGACGCACTGAAGGACGCCGGCGTGCGCACCACAGGCGTCGGAAAAATCGGCGACATCTTCAGCGGTCAGGGGCTGACCGACCAGATCAAAACCCGGGACAACGACCACGGCGTCGAAGTCACGCTGAACTGTCTGGGCGACCGAAACGGGCTGATCTTTGTGAACCTGGTGGACTTCGACTCCAAATTCGGCCACCGCCGAAATCCCGAAGGCTACGCCGACGCGCTGATGCGGTTTGACGACCAGCTTCCGGTTCTGCTGCAGGCGATGGACCAGGGCGACCTGCTGATCATCACCGCCGATCACGGCAACGATCCCACCTACGAGGGCACCGACCACACCCGGGAGTACGTCCCGCTGCTGGTCTACGAAAAGCAGGGACAAACAAACGGGCGCAACCTCGGCACTCGCAGCACCTTCGCCGACATCGGCGCCTCGATTGCCGACTTCTTCGACGTCGACTGGGACGTGGGGCAATCCTTTCTGTAAGTCCTCCCCCTTCGCGCAGCCCCCGCCTCCATGACCACCTCTCCCCCCCAACTCGGCCCTTTCGAACTGGCCGATCCGCTCGGTGAGGGGCGAGAGACATTCTTGACCGCTTCTTACTGCGCGCCGGGATGGTCCTTCATCGTCTGCCAATCGTTGCGGTAGGCGTCGTAGATATCGTCGTCTTCGATGCGCACCAACGCCTCGTCGTTGCTTCGCAGCCCGGGGCTGGTGAAATTCATCGCCCCCGTCCACACAACCTTCCGGTCGTCACCGCCGTAGTGACCGTCGACCATGAAATACTTCGAGTGGTTGTGCGGATACAGCGTCACCTCCACGCCTCCCCCTTCCAGGATCGCCAGCAGATCGTCGGTGGTGAAATCCTGGCGTACCAACACATGGACCGAGCAGCCGTCTTCTGCCAACTGAGCAGTGCGGTGGGCGACTCCGCGACGCGCCCAGCTCCAGCGCGACTGAGCGATATGAACCTCGGCGCCGGCCGAACAATCAATGGCGTCGAACTCTTCGACCACCGGGTCGTTCTCGCCGGTGTTACTGTCGGCATAACGACGGGGGAAGAAGTATGCCTTCGTGCCTGTATCCCCCTCGGCACTCCAGAAATAGTGCAGATCGTCGATGTCGCGGCGCATATCGTGCCAGTAGTGCCGAAACAACTGGTACAACCCGACGTCATCACGGATTACCACCAGGTTGTTGTTCTGGCTCAGTTGAGGGTTGGTCAGATTTGCCGACGACTGCACCACTACGTCCCGGGAGCCGTCCGACAGGGATGAAAACAAAAAGAACTTGTTGTGATTGATCGGCCCGCCGTGACATCCGCTGGGCTCACCGTCGCGACGACACACATACACATTGTCCTCCGGCAGAGCCTCTTTGAGCGTATCTACCGCCGCGTACTCACTGCCGATCAACAGATACACCGACACCCCTCGATCCCAGGCATCGATGAACGCGTCGGCCATCTCTCCCCGACTCCACGTATACATCGCACCATGCACTGACGAGCCGGGTTCCGCCTCTTCCAGAAGCTGCTTTATCGCCTCTTCCAGTGCATAGTCGTTTTCTTCCCCATCATCACCGGGATCGGTGAAGAAGGCTTCTTTCTGCGGTGGGGCGTCGAACAGACAGAACCCGTCGCTGCAGGAGTGATCGTCGCCACAGGAACCACAGTCGATCACCTCCCCACAACCATCGGTGTGTTCGCCACATTCGAAGCCGACGTCATCACAGCTAAGAGGATCACACTGACTCTCTTCGAGGCACATTCCCTCCACACACTGTTCGTCACTGCCACAAGAGCCGCAATCGATGACATCGTCACAGCCGTCGAAGTGCTCACCGCATTCCACCTCCAATTCCGAGCAACTGACAGGACTACAGTCGTCCTGTTGCCCATCGGTAGACGATTCACCACAGCCGATCGTCATCGCCACAACCACCAGGACCAAACCGACGACTCCACAACTTCTTGCGACCCATTCCATCATAAACCTCAAGTCCAACACTGTCGTTGTCTGGCTCTTTGTGCCGTGAGAATCGACAGGTTAGACCCGTTGTTGAAGCTTGTGCAACTGTCATCACAGCCACTGCCACCACCTGTCACGAACACACAGACACCCGGCATAGATCACCAACCCCAGCGCCATCAACGCCAGTCCAAACATCGGCTCCACCTCGCACAACAACCCCGTGCACCCTGATGACGCCTCCTTCGGATGTGAAGCGAACCCGATCCACCAGGCGACGATCAGCTCCGAATTCGCATCCATTTCTCCCCCTGGTTCTGTCTGACATTTCGCAGGTTGCCACTGCGAAATGTAACCCTCCCGAAAGAGTCGACAATGCCCCCACGGCTCAACAGGCTCAAGCCCCGTGACTCAAGACCCAAGACAGACAACCCAAGATCTGGCACAAGTAACTGAGAGACCAATCGCACCACCTCCCCCTGCCACCGTCATGTCTGAATCATTCAAAGACCGCATCAAACGCCTCCACGACGCTCATCGCCGCGGCCGAGACACCGGCAACGGCCCCGCCGGCGTCTACACCGCCGACGACCAACCCGGCGCTGAAGAAGACGATGAGCCCCCGGAGCCCACCGGCTACGGCTGGCAGCAGCTCGGCGCCGAAAAGACCAATGACTACGGCGCCCCTCTCTGGGTTCACCGCGAGGTCTGCGATCACGACAACGATCACGGCGACTGGACCATCGCCGACTGCTGTGACGTCCAGCACCGTCGGCTCGCCAATCTCGACGACGACATCCCCGAGTCGATCCGCCGTTCCCATCTGCTGTACATGGACATTGAGACCACCGGCCTGAGCGACAACGCCATCGCCTTCATGCTCGGCATCGGTTACTGGAAAAGCGCCGATCAGTTCGTCGTCGAACAGTTCATGCTCGAACACCAAGAGCACGAACCGGCGCTTCTCAAAGCATTCGCCCACAGGCTCGAAGACCATCAACTCCTGGCGACATTCAACGGCAACCGCTTCGACGTACCGGTGTTGCAGCGGCGTTATCAACACCACGGGCTCGACGACCCGCTCGACGGGGTTCCCCATCTGGA
>SKMT01000042.1 GCA_007120915.1 Myxococcales bacterium
CGTCAGGCGCAAACAACGCGCCTGAGATGCTCGGGAGCACAAGGCGTCCCTGCGCGGGGGTGATTCGATCTCCGAAGGTCATTCCACCTCCGATCCCCGAACTCCCTGCGGGCTGCGCCCTACGGTCGGTCGGGGCTACGCTCGGGCGAACGAACCTCCTGTGGTCAACCAATAACCAATAACCAATAACTACCAACCACTAATACCCGAATCCGGCGCCGAGGCTCAGCGTAAACACAACGCGTCGATCGTCGACGAGCCGATGGGCGACCTGGTTGCGCAGCCGGAACGGGATCCTCCACACCGCGAAGGCGATGTCGACGCTGGCGCCGGCGGCGGCATGGATGTCGCCGTCGAGGCGGGTGGCCCCGGAGGCGAACAGTTGGATGTCGAATTCGCGCAGGAACACCGACGGGAACACCCGCAGCGTCGAGGCGGTTCCGCGGTCGACGATCAGCGGGTAGCGATAGTCGATGTCGGCGATGGCGATCTGGTTGGCGACCATTCCGGCGTCTTCGTAGCCCCGAAGCGGTTCGACGAACAGAAAGCCCAGCGGCAGCGCCTGTTGGGGGCTGGGAGTGGGGTCGCGGTCGCGGGAGACCAGAAGGGGGTTGAAGTCGGTGAACCCGCCCACCCGCATCAGCGGCTCATCCGCCGGTGCCCCGGGAAGCGAACGGCCTCTGGCGGACATGCGAAGCCGGTGGCGGTCCGACAGCGGCAGCGGGGTGTGCACTTCGAGCTGGGACCGAAGGTGGCCCATCGAAAAATCGGAGCCGAACTGGCGGGGAAACCCGCCGGCCTCGCCGGTGATCCCCAGAAGCCACTGATCTCCTCCGTAGGCGGTGGAACGGCGCGCCAGGTACTGCCCGCCGAGTTCGGCGCCGACGAGCCGGCGCGTTTGTTCCTCGCCGTCGGTGTCGTCGCGCAACAGATCAGCACCGATGGCCTCGAACCACACGGCGTTGTCGAAGATCGGGCGAAACACCTCGAAGCGCACAAACCGGTCGCGGACACTCTCGGTGGCCACCGCCCCCGGGCTGTCCAGATCGGGCACCAGGGTGGTCATCCACTCGTTGGCCAACTCCACGGACATCGTCCAGGGGGCGAGCTGGGTGTTGACGTAGCCGATAGACCCGCTGAGTTGCTCCTCGCTGAAGTCCCAGCGGGCGTTGACCATCCAGTTGTGAAATCCGAGCTCGTCGCGCCCGGCAAGCCCCAGCCCCGCTTCGATGTGGTCGCCCAGCCCGTCGACCACGATCGAGGGGACGCGAAGCCGCGGGGTAAACAACCCGTCGAGTTGCGAGTAGGGCTCGTCTTCGTACACGTGCACCGGCCGTTGCGGCGGCGGATACCCGGCGACGGCACCCGCGACATCTTCGGCGCCCGGTTCGAACCGCACCGCCTGCGTCGGTTCGTCGACGGTGGAGTCGACGCGGTCCAGGCTCCAGCCCCACCCCTCGCGGTTCAGAAACATCAGGTTGCCGCCGTCGCTGATCCGGGGGTTAAACGCCATGTAGGGAACGTCCGTAAGTCGCGTGACTTCGCCGTCGTCAACCCCGGCGCGCATCAGTTGGACCCGACCGTTGTGGGAGGCGGCAAACATCAGCCGGTCGTCGTCGACCCACACCGGGTCGAAGGCGGGTCGGTGGGCCTCATCGGTGGTAAACCGGCCCACCGGTTCGCCGTCGTCGAGGCTGAACACCGCCACCGACCAGGATTCGTTTTCCATCAGTGTCACTGCCACCCGCTGGTCTCGCGGGCAGGCGCGCACCCAACCGACGTAGGCGCCCCTCGGTAGCGTGAACAGTTGCCGGTCCGGTTCGCCATCGAGCCCGAGCCGCTCAAACCGCACCCGGTCGCCGTCGGCGCGCGCCAGCAGGAAGCCGTCGCCGTCGTCGATCAGATCTCCGCCGGCGGCCTGAATGTCGTCGCGCACCGTCTCCAGCCGATTGCGCTCAACGTCCAGGCGCATCAGGCTGGTGCGGTCGGCGTCGCGGCCTCGATGGTGGGCGATAAAGTACAACCAACGGCCGTCCTCGGAGAACCGCAGCGAGTCGACGGCGCGCGGGGAGACCAGCTCGCGTCCCGGCCACAGATCGGCGAGCTTGCGCACCAGTTTGACCTCCCCCTCTTCGTCGATGACCTCGATGGCGGCGACGGTGTCGTCATTCGACGAGTACAGCGCCATTGTGCCCCGGTCATCTACCTCCAGTTGGGCGTCTTTGCCGGCGAACCGCATCCGGTGCTGGCCTTCCGGACGGTCTCGGGCCTCAAACTCATCGCCGACGTGGTCGTCGAACCGCTCGATCAATTCGGCGAGGCTGTGGCCGTACACCGCCTGGAATCGGTTGCTGACGGCGAAGGGAAAAAACACCGACTCGCCCTGCATATCGATGAGTTCCCACAGCTTCTCTTCGCCGTATTCGTCGACCAGAAAGGCCACGAAGTGCGAACCCACCAGATAATGCGCTCCGAAGGGGATGGAGCGGTCCAGCTCGCTGAGCCGGCCGCCGTCGATGGAGGTGTCGGCCACACCGGCGGCGAAGACGTTCTCCCAGATCGGGGAGCCGAACCGGCCCACTCCCTCCACCAGTTGGCTTTCGTAGTAGGTGGCAAGCCCCTCGAAAAACCACAGATCGAGCCCGGTCTGGGGGTTGATGGAGGGCCCGAAGAAGTCGTTGACCGCCCGGAACATCCCGTGCACCTGAGTGAAATGCACGTAATGGACCATCTCGTGGCAGCCCACGGCCGACACGCTGGGGGTGTAGCCGAACTGCCCAAAAATGTTGGCCGTAAAGAAGGTGGGCATCACCACGTGCGGGGCGTTGCCGGCGCCGAACGCCGCGTAGGCGTTGTTGAACTCAACCTCCGGCAAAAACACCGGCACCGGTCCCCAGTCGACGGGCCGGTTCAGCTCGGCGTCCAGTTCTTCGAAGCAGCGCTCCAGATTCGCGGCGATGTAGCGCGCCTCATCGTTGCGCTCCGCCGGGTAGTACACGTGCAAATGATCGGTGACCATCCGTCGCATGTCGTGATGACGGTACGACTGCTGGATATCCGAGGAAAACTTCGGGCCCGTGGTCACGCACCCTGCCAGCAGCCCCAATATCGTGATCCCCGCTGTCACGACGTAAGACCAGGGCGGTAGTAGACGGTATGTCATCAGTGAGTGCTCGTGACAGCGGAAGCGGTGGAGTGCAGATGACAGGCTGATCGGCCGCTGTTAGTATAGCGCCAACCGTTCTCTGGCCCGGTACATATTGGATGTGATGGAGTGTGTTGGATGAGTCGCCGAATTCCGGTGTTAGTCTATGGTGACTGCCCCGAACTGCAAGCCTGTAACCTGAATGTGACCACCACGGAAATCGCCTCCGGGGAGTTCCCCGACGATGTGGACTGTGACATTCACGCATTTGACCTGGCCGTTATCGAAGGCCGGCCCGAAGACGATGCTGCGTTGTCGTGGATACGCCATCTGTTTCGTAATGCTCCGGGCTGCCCGACGGTCATGGTTGCAGAACCGACGGCCTACGGATTGGTGGAAACAGCGATCGAAGCGGGGTTGAACGACTATATTCTCCGGCCTGAGTCCCCGAAGCCTTTCGCCGCTCTGTTCACCCACACCATCGAAAAGGTGCTGCGGTTAAAGAGCATCAAGGACCGGTTTCACGAAAGTGAGAGGCGGTTCTGGACGTTTTTCGATCACTCTCCGATGGGGTTGGTCATACTGGGGCTGGAAGGTCAGATCGAACATGCGAACCCGGCATTTACCGACATGCTCGGCGCCGGGCTCGACGATTTGCGCTCGCAACGCCTGGAGACACTGCTCGAAGAGAGCGACGCGGAGGTGTGGAAACGGTTGCAGGGGGAGCTTCGCGACGGCGAACACGATCTGGTTCGAATCGAACAACAGTTCGTCGTCGACGATGACCAGCCGCGCTGGTCGCAGACCGTATGCGTGACCATGCGCGACCCGGGCGGAGAACCGGCCTATTTTCTGGGAATGACCCAGGACATCACAGATCGACGCCGCATCCAGCGCAATCTGGAGCATGCCGACAAGATGCAGGCGATGGGGCGGCTTGCCGGAGGGGTGGCCCACGATTTCAACAATATTTTGACCATCATCAACAGCCACTGCTACATCCTGGACGGCACCGCCGAACCCACCAGAGTCGATGAATGCGTCGATCGGATCATGCAGGCGACGAAGCGTGGTTCGGAGCTGACGCGCAAACTTCTGACCTTCGGGCGTCACAGCAGCGGGGAGAGCGAAACCGTCAATCCCAACGCCTTTATCGACGACATGATGGTGGTGCTCGAAAGTCTGTTTGGCCAGTCCGTAGAGCTGACCCTCAGCAACGACGATGAGCTGCGGCCCGTAAACATCGATCCCAACGAGTTGGAGCAGATCATCACCAACCTGGCGCTCAACGCCCGGGATGCGATGCCGGACGGCGGTGAGTTTACCATCCGCACCTACAACCAGAACATCGACGTCCCCTCCAGCGCGGTGCCCTCGGAGTTGCCCCACGGCCAGTACACGGTATTGCAGATCGAAGATACGGGAATGGGCATGCCCCCCGAGGTCCAACGGCGGGCCTTCGAGCCATTTTTCACGACCAAACCGCTGGGCGAGGGCACGGGGCTGGGACTTTCTACTGTCTACGGCGCGGTCAATCAGCGGGGTGGCCACATCAGTATCGACAGCAGCCCCGGGGAGGGAACGACCTTCACCATCTATCTGCCCTCGACCCGTCCGGACTCTCATACCCCCGAAAAGCTGCGACGCGCCCGCGAGAGCACTCCCACCGACGGCACGGAAACGATTCTGCTGGTCGAAGACGAAGACGATCTTCGCGTCCCCCTTCAGGAACTTCTGCGCAAGAAGGGCTACGTCGTCATTCCCGCCGCCAATGCCGAAGAGGCCATGGAGCTGAGCCACAGCCATCCGGGGCCGATCGACCTGCTGTTAACGGACGTGATCATGCCCGGGACCGATGGGGTAACACTGGCCGAGCGCATCACCGGACAACGCCCGGAAACAGCGGTACTGCTGATGTCTGGTTACACCGCCGATGCCCTGTCGATGAACCAGGGCTCTTCGCAAAACCAGCACAAACTGCTTCGAAAACCCTTCGGGATGGACATCCTCAGCCGGACCATCCGCAGGATGCTAAACAGCCAATAACCAACACCTACCACCCAACCCCTGACATCGGTCCCATGCGCCTTTTCTACGAAAAGCCGGCCGCCCTGCAGGAGTTGTCCACCGACGAGCACGCGATCATCGCCGCGTCGGCGGGCACCGGCAAGACCTATACGCTGCAGCATCTGGTGGTGGAGTTGCTGTTGGACGACCGGCAGGTGCGCCTCGATGAGATTCTGCTGGTGACCTTCACCGTGGCGGCGACATCGGATTTGAAGGCAAAGATTCGCGCCACCCTGCAACTGCTGGTCGAAAGCTGGGAGACCGCCCGCAGCCTGGAAGAACCGGCGGTGGAGTTGAGCGCTGACGGGACCCTGCAGCCGGCCGACGAGGTCGACGAACAGACCCACTGGATCATCGACGCCGACGGGATCGGTCGGCTTCGCCACGGGCTTCGCAATTTCGACCGGGCCGCCATCTACACCATCCACGGGTTCTGCCAGCGCATTCTGGTGGAGCACGCTTTTGCAAACCGGCGGCTCTTCGAGCAGGAACACGTCTCCGACGAAGACGCCATCGCCGAGGGCTTTGCGGAGATGCTGCGCCATGACGTGCGCCCGGGAACGGAACACCAGAAGTGGCTGACCGCCTATCTGGGCGCCGGCAACGACATCGACGATTTGCGCGAGAAACTGACCGGCTACGTGCAGTGCCGCGGGGAATACCGCCCCGTCGAAACGGTGGACCTGGAGGCGTTTGACCAGTTCTGCAAAAGGCTGGTCCCCCTGCTTGAAGGGCTGGACTGGGAAGCATGGAAAGAAGAGATCAAGCCGCTGGCTCAAAACGCCGATGGAACCAGCGCACGCCAATCCAACGCCATCGGCAAACGGGTCGGAAAACTGGTCGACAACTTCGTGCCTCGTTTCGATCCCGACGATCCGGTGGCGAATCTGTTTGTTTTCAACGATGCCTTCAAAAATCGCAAGGAGATCAAGTACTTCGCCAAAGACAAATCCCAGGTGGTCCTAGATCTGGTGGGCGAACTCGGCGACGCACTCAGCGGGATCGAACAGTTCGCCAAGAACTGCGAGTTGATCGTCATCAGCCGGCTCGGCGAGACACTGAAACGCCGCGTAGAGACGCTGAAACAGCGCGAGGGTTACTTCACCTTCAACGACATGGTGCGCCTGGTCCGCGATACGCTGTGCGACAAAGAGGCTGACACCCAACTTCTGGAGAGTATCCGCTCTCAGTTTCGCTACGGGCTGATCGATGAGTTTCAGGACACCGACCGCGATCAGTGGGATATCTTCCGTCGGGTCTTCGTCGACAGCCCGGCAGAAGACCGGCATTTTCTGTATCTGATCGGCGACCCGAAGCAGGCGATCTACGGGTTTCGAGGCGGTGACGTGTACACCTACCTGGAGGCCTGTACCGATCTGGAAGATCTGGGGGCCGACAGGGTGTCACTTCGCCACAACTACCGGTCCACCGAACCGGTGCTCGACGCCTGTAACCGTATCTTCGACGCCGACGCCGAAGAGCCGGTTCAACTGGGAGAAGGCATCGAATACGAACAGGAAGGTGTGCAACCGGGGCTGCCCTGGCTGTGTCTGCGCCGCGGGGGCGATCCCGTCGACGCGGGAGTCACCGCCGTGGAGCTGACCACTGAGCGCGAAAGCCTGGGCATCGACCAGGTACGCTGGGGACTTCTGGAGTACTACGCCGACGAAATCGCCGACATCGTGCATGGGCGACAAGACCTGGAGTTTCGCAGCGAAGACGGCGACGGTGACGACTGCTACGAGCCGGTAGGCGCCGAAGATATCTTCGTGTTGAGCCGGAAGCGAAAACAGCTCGACAATATGGCCCGCCTGCTTCGGCGCCGCGGCGTACCCTTTGCGTTTTTGAAGCTGCCGGGGCTGTTCCAGACCCCGGAGGCCGAAGATATCTACGACCTGCTGCTGGCGCTGGATTCACCGTTTGATCGCTCTCGGCGAGCCCGCGCGTGGATGACGCCCTTCTTCGATCTAGAACTGACCGACCTGGAGGGGCTGGTCGATGTGGAGAACAGCGACGAGGTCTTCGCGCGGCTGTTGGGCTGGAGCCGGGCGAGCCGAACCACTGATTTTGCATCGCTGTTCGACCGCATCGTCGATGAAAGTGGGCTGATCCGGCGGCGGTTGCTTCTGGAGCGTGGAGAGCGGGAGCTGACGAACTATCTGCACATCTTTGAGCTGCTCGCCGACGAAGCCTCTCGCCAGATCCGCACCGTCGAAGAGCTGGCGCGGCGGCTCAAGCGGTTTATCGACGGCACCGCCAGCCCGGAGGCCGAAGAGGCCGAACAGCAGCGGCTGGAGACCGAACAAAAGGCGGTTCAACTGCTGACGATCCACGGGGCGAAGGGCCTGGAGCGGGGGCTGGTGTTCGTGGTGCCCGCGCTCGGCGGGATCGAAAAGATGAGGAAACCTTTTCGGTTTCACACCGACGCAGACGACGATTCGCAGCGCAAGA
>SKMT01000560.1 GCA_007120915.1 Myxococcales bacterium
GGCGCGCTGAATATCTTCATCCTGCCCTGGATGATCGCGTTGAGCTACGTGCTCTATCTGGGGCTGAATGCTCGCAAGCAGGGCCCGGAAGGGTTCGACCGCCAGACAGCCGCCGCCGAAGCCCGCCCGGTCTACCGGGAGCGGCCCAGCGAAGCCGATACCGGTTCTGATGACCTGTTCGGCGCCGCTGATGGCTACACCGGAGCGGACGCCCCTGACGGTGACGAGCCGAAAGGCCCCGAGGACTTCACTCCACCCCCACCCGACGACGATGACGACGTGAAGTGGTGATCTCGCCAGCGGTCACGATCCGCCGAGCCACACCCAGGTCAGCCCGATGTACTCGTAGACCGCGCGTTCAACGCGGCGGATGTGTCCGGCGTAGGGCCACAGATTGGCAGGGTGCAGCGACGTCGCTGTGGTCAGATGGTGGGTCGGCGCGGCGGTGGCGTTGACCCCTTTGCGTTCAAACAACATCATCGCCCGGGGCATGTGCGAGGCGCTGGTAACAACTACCACCGGGTCGTCGCCCGCCAACTCGGCGACGGCGGCCGCTTCTTCGGCGGTGTCGCGCGTCTGATCGGCGGCGATGATCTTCTCTTCGGCCACACCCTTGTCGGCGGCGACCCGGGCCATCACGTCGGCTGTGCCCTCCGGCTGGCCCAGCGCGGCGCCGGAGACGACGAGCCTGGAGCCGTCGATCCCTTTGTAAAGCCGAATTCCTTCCGCAAGCCGCGTCAATGACGACTCCGTAAGCTGGGAGGTCGACGGCCCATCCGGCCTGTGTCGAACCCCACCGCCGAGCACCACCACGTGGGTGGCGTCCTCGACCTCGGCGATGTCTGAAATCGGCGGGTGGTGGTTCTCAATGGGCGCCAGCATCAGGTTGGAGGTGGGCCCGCAACTCACAAAGACCAGCCCCAGCGCTGCCGCCACCACCAGCCGCTTGCCCCAGGGGCCGCCGCGGTCGCGCCACTGCATCAGCAGCCCGATGGCCAGGATGATGAGTAAAATCCCGAGGGGAGACGTCAGAAGAGTTACGAGTTTTTTGAGATAAAACATGGTTTGGTCCTCTTCTGGTGTGCGGGATGCCCCTCCGCCTCACATCCGTTCGGCACCTCCCCACTCGTGCCTCGTGGGGAGGAAAGCCGTGCAGTTCTCCACCGTTTCGGGTTCACGTCATAAACCACACTCGGTGCAAACCTGCACGGCTTCCCTCCCCGGATTCGCCGGGGAGGTGCCGGAGCGTAAGCGAAGGCGGAGGGGCCTCCCGCAAACCAGAAGCCTCAAAACCCGTGGGTGACATCATGCAACTCTTCGAGCCCCGGCGTGCCCGGCGGGTTCGGCAACAGCTCGATATCCGGATAATTCTGCGTGGTGTAGTTCAGCGCCCAGTCGTTTCTCAGAAGCAGAAGCGGCAGGTCGTCGCGGTCGTGCAACACCTTCAGAAACTGCTGGCGGTTCAACGCGTCCTCGTCGAACTCTCCTTGCAGCCACCGGGCATGGCTGAAGTCGAGATGCCGCAGGCTCACCTCGACGTTGTACTCCGTTTTCAGGCGGTGTTTCAGCACCTCGAACTGCAGGATTCCCACCGCTCCGACGACCACGTCCAGCGAGCCTTTGCCGGGCTGGCGGAACACCTGAATCGTACCCTCCTCCGAGAGCTGATCGAGCCCCTTGATCAACTGCTTTCGGCGCAGCGGATCTTCGATCTGGACCACCGCGAAGTGTTCGGGGCTAAACCGCGGGATCTCCTGCTCGTCCACCGGATTTCCGGTGTACAGTGTGTCGCCGATACGAAACCGGCCCGGGTCGTACAGCCCCACGATGTCCCCGGCGTACAACTGCTGGGCCATCTCCCGGTCCGACGCCATCATCTGCTGGGGGTAGGCCAGCTTGATCTGACGGTCCGTGCGAAGCAGCTTCGCCTGCATGTCCTTCTCGAACACCCCGGAGGTGATGCGAACGAAGGCCAGCCGGTCGCGGTGATCGGGATTCATGTTCGCCTGAATTTTGAACACGAACCCCGAAAAGTCTCCCCGCGTCGGCTCCACGTTGAACTCTCTGGCCTGCCTGGGCGAGGGCGCCATCTCAACGAAGGCGTCCAGAAAGGGGCGAACTCCGAAGTTGGTGATCGCCGAGCCGAAAAACATCGGGGTTAGCTCCCCGGCGTGCACCCGCTGAAGGTCAAACGGATCTCCGGCGATGTCGAGCAGCTCGATCTCTTCCTGGAGAGTGTCGAACTGGCGGGGGCTGAGGATCTTTTCGAGCTCAGGGTCGTCCAGCTCCAGCCGACGCTCCTCGACCTTGGTTTCTCCGTGGGTGCCCTCGGAGTCGAACAGAATCACCTGCTCGCTCTGGCGGTCGTACACCCCCTGGAAGTCCTTGCCCATCCCGATGGGCCAGTTCAGCGGACAGGCCGCAATACCGAGCGTCTCCTCAACCTCTTCCATCAACTCCAGGGGTTTTCGCCCGTAACGGTCCATCTTGTTGATGAACGTGAAGATCGGGATCTTGCGCATCGCGCAGACCTTAAACAGCTTCTTGGTCTGCGCCTCCACGCCCTTGGCCACGTCCATCAGCATGATAGCGCTGTCGGCGGCCGCCAGGGTGCGATAGGTGTCCTCGCTGAAGTCGGCGTGGCCCGGGGTATCGAGCAGGTTAACCGCATAGTCGCGATAGGGGAACTGAAGCACCGAGGAGGTGATGGAGATGCCGCGCTGCTTTTCCATCTCCATCCAATCCGAGACGGCATGGCGGGCGGCGCGGCGGCTTTTGACGCTGCCGGCGAGGTGGATGGCGTCTCCGTACAACAAAAGCTTTTCGGTCAGCGTGGTCTTACCGGCATCGGGGTGAGAGATGATCGCGAAGGTGCGTCGGCGGTCGACCTGACGCTCGATGGTTTTGTTGTTGGGTTCGGTGGTCATGTTTGTGCATCCGTAGGAAAAGCTGCTTTCTTTCGCGCCGCACCATAGGCGGGGGGCCCAAGGGTGACAAGCAGGGGGACTGACGAGTGAACGAGATTCTCGCCAGCATCGGCTGGATTGGCATCGGGGCGATGGCCGTGGTCGCCATCGGGCGGAATCTGCCGCAGTTGGACCGCAAATACCTGTGGTACTGCTTCATGGCGCATGTCGCCAGCGCCTTCATCCTGATCTGGCTGACCGAGCACTTCTTCGATGGCGGCGACATCGATGTCTACTACTACTACGGCGAAGCGCTCGCCGAATACGTGCGCAACAACCCCCGCCGGTGGGGCCCGGAGATGTTGCGGCTGATGTTTCAGTTCGACGCGGAGTTGCCGATGCCAATTTTTGGTACTCCCGGGTCGTCGACGACGTCGATGATCGCGATGAGCTGCTTTATGATGGTGCTCAACGCCGGCAGCGAGTTCGGCACGGGCATCGCCTTCAGCCTGCTGGCGTTTACCGGACAGGTGGGGATGTACTTTGCGTTCCGAAACCACTTCCCGCCCGCGTATCGAACGCGGTTTCTGATCGCCATATTTCTGGTGCCCTCGGCGGTGTTCTGGACCAGCGGAGTGGTCAAGGAGGCGGTGGCCCTCGGGGGGATGGGCTGGATGATCTGGGGGTTTCACCGCTGGATCGTATGCCACAAGCGGCTGTCGGCGCTGATCTGGATCGCCGTCGGCGGGATCACTGTGGCGATCTCGAAAGCCTACGTGTTGTTTCCCATGGTCGTCGGCGCCGGGATCTGGTGGTTCTGGCACCACTCGCTGGCGACGAAGGGCCAGGTCGCCATCGCCAGCAAGCCGCTGCACATGGCCGCGGCTTGTGTCGCGGCGGTGGTGGGGATGTTCGGGCTCGGCGAGCTGTTTCCCCAGTACTCCATCCAGTCCCTCGGTGAGGAGGCCGCCGAGTTGCAGGAGCGGGGCCAGCGCACCGCCGGGGGGTCGACCTTCGAGATGGGCGACCCCACCGAGACCTCGCTCGCCGGCCAGCTTGCCTTTGCCCCGCTGGCAATTTTCTCGTCGATGTTTCGCCCCCTGATCATCGAGGCCCACCACGCTGTCGCGGCGGTCAACGGGCTGGAGATGCTGGTCGTCAAAATCCTGTGGGTCAAGACGCTGTACAACCGCGGCATCCGAGGGACCTGGCGGCTGTTGCGGTCATCGCCGGTGCTGGTGTTTTGCATGGTCTTCGTGCTGCTGTTTTCGCTGGGCGTGGGCCTGACGACGACCAACCTGGGAACCCTGTCGCGTTATCGGGTACCGATGATGCCGATGTATCTGCTGGTGCTGCTGATGGCGGTGCCGCTGAAGAAGTAGAGGTATGCGGTGCGGTTCATTGGCACTCCGGGCGGTCGTGAATAGTTTTGATACCACAGCGCGATATCCGAGGTTGCCGTTTGTGCATGTTCCGGGGGGTTTTATGGATCGGCCGTTGGTTACGGTGTACGTGCCCTGTCACAACTATGGTTGTTACCTGCAGCAGGCCATCGACAGTGTCTTCGCTCAGAGTTGTCAGAACTGGGAGCTGATCGTCATCGATGACGGCTCCGAGGATGATACCGCTCAGATCTGCCAGGAAGCTCGCAGCCGCGATCCCGAACGAGTGCGACTGGTGCACCATCAGACCGCGCGGGGGCTTCAGTTCAACGCCAACAAAGTGCTTCAGATGGCCCGGGGCAAGTACATCATGCGCCTCGACGCCGACGACTGGCTCGACGAGTCGGCGCTTCTGGTGATGAGCCACTGGCTCGAAACCAACTCCGATGTCGCCCTGGTCTATCCGAACTTCTTCTACGTCGACGCTCGGGGCCGCCAGCTCGGGGTCGAAAATCGCAAAAAGATCGGCGAGGAAGCACAGCTTCTGGATCTGCCCGCCCACGGCGCCTGCACTATGGTGCGGCGCCGGGTGCTGAAGTCGATGGGCGGCTACGACGAACGCCACGACGCCCAGGACGGCTACGAGCTGTGGCTGAAGATCTCGCGGCGCTACCGGGTCGAAAATATCGCCACACCCCTGTTTTACTACCGCCAGCACGACAACTCGTTGAGCCGCAACGAAGATCGGCTGCTCAATGCCAGACGCCGCATCAAGCGCACCATGGTCCAGAGGCTCGAAGGCCAGGTCCAGCCCCGTGTAGTCGGGCTGATCCCGGCGAAAAACACTTACAAGTCACTGCCCAATATCGTCTTGTCCGAGGTGGGGGGGAAGCCGCTGATCGATCACACCATCGACGCCGCAGTCGACTGCACGCCGCTTGACGAAGTGTGGGTGACCACCGACTGCGATCGGGTGCTCGACTACTGCAATGATCGCGGCGTCGACGCCATGCTTCGGCCCGCCGCGCTGTCGCGGGCCGATCGCAAACTCAGCGAAGTGGTCTGCGACGCTGTCGGCCGGCTCGAAAACAAACACGACGTCCACCCCGACATCGTCGTAGTGCTGTCGGTACACTCCCCGCTTCGCGGCGCCGAAGATATCACGAAGTCCGTCGACTCCCTGATCTTGTACGACCCCGACAGCGTCATCAGCGTCTACGAAGATTACGACCTTCACTTCCGCCACGGCGCCGACGGGCTGGAACCGCTGAATCCGGCGATGATGCATCGGCTCCGACTCGAGCGCGAAGGGCTGTATGTGTACAACGGCGCGATCACTACGGTGTGGCGCGACGTACTCACCGAGGACGACTACCACGGCGACCAGATCTCGCACGTGGTCATGCCTCGGCGCCGCAGCTTTCAGCTCAAAAGCTCCTTTGACCGCTGGCTGCTCGACAGGATGCTCCAGAAGCAGGAAGCGAAGCAGGAGCCGCCGTTGGCGAAGAGTGGGTGATGGGGCGCTGGGCGCTAGACGCTGGGCGCTAGGCGCTGGGCGCAACACAACAAACCACGGAGGGTACATGCTTCTCGTCGCCGAAATCGGACTGAACCACGAAGGCAACTTCGACCTGGCCTATGAACTGATCGGTCAGGCCAGCCGCGCTGGCGCCGACATCGCGAAGTTTCAGTTCGGCTGGCGCTGTGAGCCCGGCGAGATGAACTGCATCGATGCTGAATTGGCTCACCAACTGAAGCGCTGGTGTCAGTGGTGGGACATCGAATTTATGGCCTCCGTGATCAACGAGCAGGCGTTCGAGATGGCTGTGACCGTCGACCCGGACCGCTACAAAATCGCCTCCCGTACGGTCGTCGAAAAGCCAAGACTCGTCGAAGCAGTACTCGCCGAAGGCAAAGAGACATTCGTCTCCCTCGGCTGGTGGGAAGAAGACGAATTTCCCTTCGGCGAACCTACCGACAGGCTGCGCTACATCTTCTGCCGCTCCAACTACCCAACCTATCCGCGCCAGCTAAGGGGAATGCCCCGGCAGTTCAGCGAAGACGGGCTGTACGGCTACAGCGACCACATGCATGGGATCGAAGGTTGTCTGCTCGCGCTGTCTCGCGGAGCGAAATTTATCGAGAAACACTTCACGCTTGACAAGACCATCCAGGGGGTGCACGGCGACCACGTGTTAAGCGCCACACCCCGGGAGTTGCGCCAGATCGCCGAGCTGGGAAGACCCCTCAGCCGACTCGCCGACGCCGTCGACGGCCACCGCAACGCCCCCGGTGGGGTTCCATAACCACCACCGCAGCACCATCACAATTGCACGCAGGAGGACCAGATGTACCGAGGGGAGAGGATCACCGCTGTTATTCAGGCCCGGATGGGATCGACGAGATTGCCCAACAAGGTGTTGATGACCCTGGGCGACCGACCGGTGATCTGGCATGTGATCCAGCGACTGAAGACCGTCGAACTGATCGATGACATCATCGTCGCCACCTCCACCCGCCGCCGCGACAACCCCCTCGCTGCCTACATCGAACAACTCGACGACTCACGGGTCGAGTTGTTTCGGGGACCCGAAGAAGATGTTCTTCAGCGATTCTATCTCGCGCTGCAGTCCCACGCCGGCCCCCCACACGCCGTCGTCAGAATCACCGGTGACTCTCCACTGCTGTCGGTTCGACACCTCGAACGGATGATCACCCACCTGATCGACAACCGCCTCGACGGCGTCGATGCCCACCACCGTCGCACGGGACTGACCCTGGGCTTCGGCACCGAGGTCTATCATCATCAGGCTCTTGTCGACGCTCATCTTCTGGCGCACCGGCCCGAACAGCGAGAACATGTATCGCTGTTCATCAAACAACGCCCCTGCGCCTTCCGTGTCGAGTATCCGAAACCGGACCCACGGTTGTGCTCCCCGTTCCGACTTACCCTCGACTACCCGCAGGACTACTGGCTGATCGAGAGGCTGTATGGCGCGCTGTATCAACCAGGCGAGATCATCGACTGTACCCGGGCGCTGACCTGGCTTGGTGATCGGCCGGACATCGCCGAAGTTAACGCTGACTGCAACCAGATCGATCCCGTACAGGGCGCATCAGACGCCGTCGCCGGCCCGTAGCGCCCACGGCGCGATATCTCCCCTTACTTCCTCTCCGATCATTCGCACCGCATTTCAACGACGCCCTGGATCAATTCCTGGCGCGTTGGTTCCGCATCCGTGAATCGCTCCACCAATTCCGCGGCCGCCCGGGTCGTCTCCACAGCCCCCGTCGCCCCCTCGGCGCACAGATCTGATCGGGTGCCGAATTCTCCGTCGGAGCCTGCCGATTGCAACTGCCAACTGGCCA
>SKMT01000164.1 GCA_007120915.1 Myxococcales bacterium
CCCAGGGGAAGGCGCCGGCGTCGAATTCGTAGGCGCAGCCGGTGGTGATGGTCACGGCCAGCAGTGCCACGGCGATCGTGGCGCGCCGTAGAAATTTTCTGGTACGTCGTGTCATCGGTACAATATCCGCTGTCAACGGTGAGGGAAACGTCGGAAAACGGGCCCGGGGCTCGTCAGCTTTGCTCCGGGATTAGCCTGTCGACCATCGCCTCGGCGAGTGTTTCGGCGCGCTGTTCGATGTCTTCGCGAGCCTTCTGGACATGCTCGTCGATGGTGGCGCGCTCTTCGGCGAGTTTGGCCTCGATTTCCTCGCGTACTTCGTCGTGGATCTCGCGCTGTTCAGCCAGCCCCTGTTGGCGCAGCGATTCGCGCACTTCCTGGGCGTCGCGGCGAGCCTGACGGATGTTCTTTTCGTACTTCTTTTCGAGCACGTCGGCCTGGGCCCCCATCTCGCCGGCCTGTTCCTCGGAACCTCCGACGTTCTCTTCGCGAAGGTCCAGCGTCTTCAGGTAGGGCCGATACAGGAGAAAGTGCAGCATGAACAGGGCGATCAAAAAGGCGCCCATCTGCACCAGGATGGTCCCGTCGACGTCGATGTATACTCCCAGAATGGGGGAGGCTGCCATCGCAGATGTGGTCTCAACGATCATGGTCTGTCAGGTCCTGGTTCGGGAGGTTGTCCAGCCCCGCGATGTGGGCAGTTTTGAAGCCACAGCCCGGGGCAAGCCGTGGCCCGACTAGCACGCAGATTTCGAGGGTGTCAAGGATTACAGAGGACAGAAAACAGAGGACAGAACACAGAGGACAGAAGACAGCGGGCAGAAGACAGAGGGCAGAAGTCAGATTTTCCCTCAATCGTCAGCGCCAGATTCCGGGTTGTGTGCCAACACACAGGTTGCGCCCGGGGGCTAAACAGGTGCCGCGATGACGCTCGATAAGAGCTGTAAGTAAAATGAAAAAGTTCGATTGCTGCGACCACTCGTCTGCGAAGCTAAATCGTACCGGGGGTTGTCTGTCTTCTGTCCTCTGTTTTCTGTCTTCTGAACTCCGGTTGACCGCCGCGTGTGCATACGTATCCTCGGGGCCCGTTACCGGGCCCGCCGGTTGTTTTATTGCCATTACCGAGTGCAAGTGCCGTGACACAACAAAACGATTCGAAGTCTTCTTCGCCCCGCGACGGTGAGCATGCCGACGACGGCCAGTTGTCTGGCGAAAACGTCGCATTCATCGAGCAATTGTATCAGCGGTATCTCGAAGATCCGGATGCTGTGGATGCAAGCTGGCACGAGTTCTTTGAGCAATACGCTCAGGAGGGGGTACCTCCCAATGGGGACCGGCCGGCGTTTCGGCCCCGTTCGATCTTTGAGTCCGCGCCGGGAGCTCGGCCGGCAGAAGCCGATCCGGTGTTTGTGGATCGGCTCGAGGGCATCACGGTACGAGCCCCGGGGCGCACCAAGGGGTTTGCTGCCAGTGTGGAGGCGATGGTGCGGGCGTTTCGTCTGCACGGGCATTTGATCGCCACCATCGATCCGCTGGGGCGTGACCGATCGACGTCACCTCCGGAGTTGGAGCCTCGGCTCTACGGGCTGAAAGAAGAGGACATGGATGCCCAGGTACATTACGAGCCGTTGTTTGGCTCCGAAAAAGTGTCACTGCGCCGTCTGATCGAGCGGCTGCAGGAGCTGTACTGCGGACACATCGGAGTAGAGTACCAGAATATTCCAGGCTCCCAGGCGCGCACCTGGCTGCGCGAGCAGATCGAGAGCCACGACTACGCAGAGCTGGACGGGGATCGCGACCGGCGGCTGATTCTCGAAAAGCTGTATGACGCCGATGCGTTCGAGACATTTCTGGACAAGAAATACGTCGGTGCGAAGCGGTTTTCGCTCACCGGGGGAGATGCGTTGATCCCGATGCTGTCGATGCTTCTGGAGGAGGCGGGGCAGTTGGGGGTTGAGGAGTTTGTGATTGGGATGGCCCACCGGGGTCGGCTCAATGTGTTGCACAACATTATGGGCAAACCCGCCGAGGCGATGCTCTCGGAGTTCGAGAAGGTGGAGACGCCCGAAAAATACGTCGGCTCCAGCGACGTGAAGTACCACATGGGCTACTCCAATGACTACGTCACGCGCGACGGGGAGGAGATTCACCTGTCGTTGTGCTTCAATCCCAGCCACCTGGAGTCGGTGAATCCGGTGGCGCTGGGCAGGGTGCGTGCGAAGCAGGACCGTCTGGGTCAGCCGGAGGCCACCCAGAAGTTGGTTCCCCTTCTGATGCACGGTGATGCGGCGTTTATGGGCCAGGGGATCAACGCGGAGACACTGAACCTGGCGCGGGTGCCGGGCTATCACGTCGGTGGGGCGATCCACGTTGTGATCAACAACCAGATCGGGTTTACCACCGAACCCGAAGAGGGACGCTCCACCACGTATGCCACGGACGTGGCGAAGATGCTGGAAGTGCCGATCTTCCATGTCAACGCCAACGATCCGGAGGCATGTGCGCGGGTGATGAAGCTGGCGATTCGGTATCGGCAACTGTTCAACGAAGATGTGATCGTCGATTTCGTCTGCTACCGCCAGTACGGACACAACGAGGGTGATGAGCCTCGGTTTACCCAGCCGGAGATGTACGAGCTGATCGATGAGGCCACATCCGTGCGCGAGATGTACACCGAGAAGCTGCTCGACGACGAGGTGGTCAGCGACGAGGACGCCGAACAGATGTGGGACGAGCGCATGGACCGGTACAACGAGGTGTTCCGGGTGGTGCGGGAGTCTCCCAACCGCAAGACCGTCGCGTCGATGGAGGGGCTGTGGGAGGACTACCGGGGCGGTGAGTTGTCACCGGACTCGCTGGTGGAGTCGCACATCGATGAGGAGGAGTTTGAACAGTTGGGGCTCAAGCTCGCAGAGTTGCCCGAGGATGTGAACGCTCATCGTACTCTGCGTCGGTTGTTCAAACAGCGAAAGGCGGTTGCCAAAGGAGAGAAGGAAGCAGACTGGGGTACCGCCGAAGCGCTGGCGTTTGCCAGCCTGGTCACCCGGGGCACGCCGATTCGTATGACCGGCCAGGACTCGATCCGAGGTACCTTCAGCCACCGGCACGCAGCGGTAAGTGACCAGGAGACCGGTGCCCGGTACTGGCCGATTCGCAACCTGAGCGACGATCAGGCGGACGTCGAAATCTACAACTCCGTGTTGTCCGAGGCCGGCGTGGTGGGCTTTGAGTACGGATACAGCCTCGATTCGCCGGACGCGCTGGTGTTGTGGGAGGCGCAGTTCGGGGACTTCGTCAACGGCGCTCAGATTATCATCGACCAGTTCATCAGCTCCGGGGAGGACAAGTGGAAGCGACTCAGCGGGCTGGTGATGCTTCTGCCCCACGGCTACGAGGGACAGGGCCCGGAGCACTCCTCGGCGCGGCTGGAGCGGTTTCTGCAGCTGTGCTGCGGCAACAACATGTACGTATGCAACCTGACGACGCCGGCGCAGTACTTCCACGTGTTGCGCCGCCAGATCATCCACCCGGCGAGAAAACCGCTGGTGATCATGACTCCGAAGAGTCTGCTTCGCCACGCCGAAGCGACGAGCAGCATTGAGGATTTCACGGATCGCACCTTCGAGCCGATCATCGGAGAGAAGCGCGACATCGTGGATGAGGACTCGGTGCGTCGCGTGCTGATGTGTTCGGGCAAGGTGTACTACGACCTGACGGCCCACGCTGAAGAGCATGACATCGACGATGTGGCGATCGTGCGCGTGGAGCAGTATCACCCGCTGGACCGCAAGGCGCTGGACGCGGCGGTCGAGAAGTTTCCGGACGATGCCGAGCTGGTGTGGATGCAGGAGGAGCCCCAGAACATGGGGGCATGGCACTACATCTACCCGCGGCTGGTGGAGATCTTCGGCACGGACCGGATGCCCAAATACATCGGGCGAAAGGCGGCGGCGAGCCCGGCGACCGGGGCGTATGCGAGCCACAAATACGAGCAGGACAAGATTGTGGAGGCGGCGTTTTCGGAGGGGCCGGCTGAGGAAGCGGAGCTTCCGTAGGTGGGACTCTTCTGGTGTGCGACGGGCCCCTCCGCCTGCGCTTCGCTTCGGCACCTCCCCGGCGAATCCGGGGAGGGAAGCCGTGCTGGTTTCTACCGTTGCTGGTTTGCGACGGGCCCCTCCGCCTGCGCTTCGCTTCGGCACCTCCCCGGCGAATCCGGGGAGGGAAGCCGTGCAGCTTTGCACCGAGATTGGTTTATGACGTGAACCCGTAACGGTGGAGGGCTGCACGGCTTTCCTCCCCACGAGGAACGAGTGGGGAGGTGCCGAACGAATGTGAGGCGGAGGGGCACCTCGCACATCAGAAGCGATACGCCACCCACTCAGAACCGCCCCTGCCAGCCTGCGGTGACGCCCCACCGATCAGTGGCAGGTTCGGCGACAGGCTGGAGCGTGGGAGTGATCTGAGCTTCGGTACCGTTGTCGCGTTGACGGTGGGCAGCCTGCATGTGATAGCCAACGACGGTGCCGGCGACAGCTCCCAGCACAAATCCACCGAACAAACCGGGGCCGGCGAGCAGATCGGAGTCGGGTACGGCCATGGAGACGCCGATCATCGTGCCCAGCCCTATAAACGCGCCTGCCGGCCCGCCCAGATGAGCGCCGAGTCGCTGGCGCGGGTAGCCGCGGGCGGTGCCGATCATGTTGACGGGAATCGGAGCCAGAATGGGGAGTGCGCCTATCAGCAAGCCGGCGCCGAGCATCACATCGAAGGGGACAGTTCCCTCAGCGGTAGGGAGGTTGCGGGCCATGATAACGCCTGCACCGACGGAAAGCCCGGCGGCAACGCCTGCGGCGCCCAGCGATTGCAGCGCCACCGTCTGTCCGTCGTAGGCGGGGGGCGGTTCGGGTTCATCCGCTGCGACGGGAAAAGCGATCAGTGCGACGGCCAGAAGTACAGCCGCGAATACGGTCGGGTGTCTGTGCAACGTCATTGCATACCTCCATCGTTGGTAAACCATTCACTCATCAATTCATCCGTTCAAAACCGCCCCTGCCACCCGACGGTGAGAGTCCACTCGTCGCGCTGCGGATCGATCTCGGGTGAGATCATGGGGGTGACGCCAGTTGCCGCTGATTCGGCGGGGTCACGGTTTTGCCGCATGCTCGCCTGGGTGTGATAGCCGATGACGCTGCCAGCGACGATACCACCGAAGTAACCAAAGAGTGCAATCTCCGCGTAGAGGCTGGTTGCGCGCGGAGCGACGAGGGCGGCGGAAAGGGTCAGCAGGGGGATTGCCAGGCTGCCGGCTATCCCGCCGAGTTGAGCGCCCAGATACTGGTTGGGATACCCCGAGAGGTTGCCCACGAGGTTGACGCTCAGCGGTACCAGAAGCGGGGCGGATGCGGCGGTGGCCAGGCTGGCGCGATACGACCAGATCGCACCGGGCTCGGCGGCTCGTTTGTCCCGGATATGACGTCCCATCAGCGTCAGAGAGCCAATGGCGAGGCCGGTGGACACGCCAAGCCCAACCCCGGTTTGAATGATCGTTGGCGCCGGTTGGTATGGCTCCGGGGGTTCGACGCCCGTGTCGGCGGCCAGGGGCAGGGCCGTGAAGGTGACGGCGGCGATAATGACTGTGATAGTAAGGTGTTTGACGGTGGTCATGGCATCGGGGGGCGGCGATGTATTCGCTGCAATTCAGTGCTGAAACATTCTCGCCTACGATGTTGCAAGGGCTGTTCCGGCGGAAACGCCCCGGATACGGCGGTGGAGGCGGACAAGCTCATCCCCGGGCGTGGAGGTGTTGTACTCCAGCTTAAAACCGTCCCTGCCACCCGGCGGTGAAGCCCCAGCGGTCGGTGTCGGGTTCGGCAAAAGGTTTCAGCATGGGAGTGATCTGTGCTTCCGTTTCATCGTCTCGGTTTTGGCGCATGCTGGCCTGGATGTGATAGCCGATGACGCTGCCGGCGGTGGCACCGACCAGGAATCCACCGGCGGCTCCCATCAGCGCCAGGATGCTGTCGCCTGAGGCGGCGAGGATGGCACCGGTGGCGGCACCGACGGCGAAGCTGCCGGCCAATGCACCCAGGTGAGCGCCGGCGTACTGGTTGGGATATCCGCGGGCGTTGCCGACCAGGTTGGTGGGGATTGGAGCCAGAACGGGGGTTAGCTGAAACAGCAGGCCGGCGGCTCCGGTATAGGAAGTGCCGTAGCTGCCGGCCGGAGTCGGCATGGTCAAAAGCGCCCAGGAACCCACCGCAAGGGCGGTGGTGGTACCGCCAGCGGCCAGCGACTGAAGAGCCACGGTCTGGCCGTCGTACGGCGGCGGTGGTTCGGAGTCGTCGGCGGTGACGGGGGAGGCGATCAGTGTGGTTGCCAGAATTACGGCCGCGAGTACAGGCGCGTGGTTGCCCGGGGTCATCGAATACCTCAGCGGGTTTGTGGCCCGTCGGTTCAGTGGTTCAGGGACTGTGACTGCCATCCAACGGTGAAACTTTGCTCGTTGCGTTGGGTATTAAACACTCCGGTTGGGGTGGTTGCAAAAAATGCTCTGGGAGGATCTCTTCTGGTGTGCGGGGTGCCCCTCCGCCTCACATCCGTTCGGCACCTCCCCACTCGTGGCCTCGTGGGGAGGAAAGCCGTGCTGGTGTTGGAAAGCTTCTGGTGTGCGGGGTGCCCCTCCGCCTCACATCCGTTCGGCACCTCCCCACTCGTGGCCTCGTGGGGAGGGAAGCCGTGCTGGTGTTGGAAAGCTTCTGGTGTGCGGGATGGTTGCGCCCCGCAACGGGGCGTTCTATCCCTGCCGGGTAGACGAGCCCAGGGGTCTGATGCCAACAGGAGATGCCATGAGTACCTACGATGAAGTGTTTGAGAACAACCGCCGATGGGTGCGGCGCTGGAACGAACAGGACCCGAAGTTTTTTGAGCGTCTGGCCCAGGAGCAACATCCGAACTTCTTGTACATCGGCTGTTCGGACAGTCGAGTGCCGGCGAATACGGTGATGGGGCTGGAGCCGGGAGAGGTGTTCGTGCATCGAAATGTGGCGAACCTGATGGTCAACACAGATGTCAGCTCTCACACGGTGCTCGAATACGCGGTGGACTATCTGAAGGTCGATCACGTGGTGATCTGCGGGCACTACGGCTGTGGAGGGGTGAGCGCGGCGATGCAGTCCAAGGATCTGGGCGGGACTCTCAACAGTTGGCTCCGAGAGATTCGTGATGTGTACCGGCTGTACAAAGACGAGCTGGACGCCATCGAAGATGAGGAAGAGCGCCGCGATCGGCTGGTGGAGCTGAACGTGCGGGAGCAATGTGTCAATCTGATCAAGACCGCCACCGTTCAGCGGGCGTATCTAAGCCGCGGTGCCCCCACGGTGCACGGGTGGGTGTATTCGCTGGAGGATGGGCTGCTGCGGGACCTGGAGATTCCGTTCGAGGAGTTGCTCGAGGAGGTTCGCGAGGTGTATCGGTTGGAGTGATTGGTTATTGGTTATTCGTCGGTGGTCGGTGGTTGGTGGTTGGTGGTCGGTGGTCGGTGGTCGGTGGTCGGTGGTCGGTGGTCGGTGGTCGGTGGTCGGTGGTCGGTGGTCGGTGGTCGGTGGTCGGTGGTCGGTGGTCGGTGGTCGGTGGTCGGTGGTCGG
>SKMT01000032.1 GCA_007120915.1 Myxococcales bacterium
CAGTGAAACGTAAGCTTCTGGTGTGCGACGAGCCCCTCCGCCTCACCTCGCTGCGCTCGTTCGGCACCTCCCCGGCGAATCCGGGGAGGTGCCGGAGCGTAAGCGAAGGCGGAGGGGCCCCTCGCAAACCACAGACTTTCGAGTCAAACCCCTCAAATTTCCGACGCTTTCCGCGCCCTCAACGGTCCTTGGAGCCCGGAACGGATCCTGCAGTGTTGTCAACCCGTGTACAGTTTGTCGAACCGAACCCAACGAGGAGCACGCCCATGACCTACCAGCGACTCATCGCAACACTCGCCGCCCTACTCCTGCTCGCCGCCTGCGGCCCCGCCGACGACAACGGCGATAACGGTGACAACGGCGACGATCCGAGCGCCGACGCTCCCGGGGAGGTCGTCTCCAGCGCCCTGGAGCGCGACACCGATCCCGACGTCGACGACGAGACCTTTGCGGCGTTGACCGCCGACAATCGGGACTTTGCATTCGATCTGCTCGACCAGATTCGCGGCGACGAAGAAGAGGAAAACGCCTTCGTGTCACCCCACTCGATTTCCATCGCCCTGGCGATGATCTACGCCGGTGCAAAAAATGAGACGCGCGACCAGATGGCCGAGGCGCTCCGGTTCCAGCTCGATGACGACGAGTTGCACCCGGCGTTCAACCGCCTCGATCTGGAGCTGGACCGGCGTTCGGAGGTGGAGCTTGAAGAGGACCAACAACTCGACCTGGACATCGTCAATCAGACCTGGGGCCACGAGGATTTTGACTTCGTCGATGAGTATCTCGATCTGTTGGCCACCCAGTACGGTGCTTCCCAGCGACTGGTCGACTTCATAAACGACTACGAGCCGGTCCGGCAGGCGATCAACGAATGGGTGGCGGCCCAGACGAACGATCGAATCGAAGATCTGCTGCCGGAAGACAGCCTCAGCGACACCACGCGATTCGTCCTGGTCAACGCCATCTACTTCTACGGCACCTGGGCGGATACCTTTGACGAAGATATGACGCGCGACGGCGAATTCACCCTTCTCGACGATTCGACGGTCGACGTGGAGATGATGAACGAGGATCGCAGCCTCGATGCGCTGTACGACCCGGAAGGAGAGACGACGGCCGTCTCTCTCCCCTATGCGGGCGAAGAGATGTCGATGATCCTGCTGAAGCCCTCCTCCGCAGAAGATGGTTTTCTGGGATGGGAAGAGCAATTTGACCGCGAGCACTTCGACGAAGTCGTCGGGTCAATGGAGTCGCAGCGGCTGATGTTCTCGATGCCCAAGTTCAAAGACGAGGCGGACTACGAGATGTCCGAAATCTTCGAAGAGATGGGCATGGTCGATGCCTTCGACGACTGCGATGCGGACTTCGAAGGGGTCACCGGCCACCCGCCGTGCCTCGACTTTTTGTCGCTGTACATCGACGAGATCTACCACCAGACCTTCGTGGAGGTCGACGAAGAGGGCACCGAAGCCGCCGGCGCAACCGGTGTCGTCGGTGACACTCCCACCTCGGCGCCGCCGTCGGTCGACTTCAACCGCCCCTTCTACTACGCGATCTACGACCATCCCACCGATTCGATCCTGTTTCTGGGGCGGATGGTTGATCCGTCCTGAGTCGTGGGACTTGAGTCTTGGGTCGTGGGTCGTGAGTCTCGGGTCGTGAGTCTCGGGTCGTGGGTCGTCGTTCGTGTTGGCGATGATGGTGGTTTGTGCCCGAAGCAGGTCGGTGAACCGGACACAAGACCCAAGACACAAGACACACGACCTGACCCGGCGGTACTTTCGAAGTATTGTGCCCCATACAACTTCGACGGAATGGCTCACACAACTACAGGTACACCGTGACTGAACCCACAGAAGTGGTGCTGTCGTTTAGCGGGGGCAAAGACAGCATCCTGGCTTTTCAGAAGCTCGCCGCCGGCGATGACTATCGAGTGGTGCGGCTGTTGACCACCGTCGACGAGACCACCGGCGAAGTTCCCATGCACGGGGTGCATCGCCGGCTGATCGAGGCGCAGGCCGACAGGCTGGGGGTTGGCTTGACGGTCGTAGAGCTTCCCGCCCATCCGCCGAATGACGTGTACGTGCGCCGGGTCAATGAGGCGTTGGGTCACCTGAAGGGGGAGGGGATTGAAACGGTGGCCTACGGCGATCTGTTTCTCGAAGACATTCGCCGCTGGCGCGAACAGAAAGCCCGGGATATTGGCATGACGCCGATCTTCCCGCTGTGGGGCAGTGACACCGGCCGGCTTGCCCGACAGTTTGTCGACGACGGCTGGAAGGCGATCATCACCGGGGTGGATACCGACCAGGTCGACGCGGCGTTTCTGGGACAGGCCTACGATGAGCGATTGCTAGCGGAGCTGCCCGCCGGGGTCGACCCCTGCGCCGAAAACGGCGAGTTTCACACCTTCGTCTTCGATGGGCCGCTGTTCGCCGAGTCCGTTGAGGTTCAGTGGGAACACCGGGAGGACGAGGGCGAGAGGTTTCGGGCCCTGGAGGCTGTGTGAGGTCTGGGACGTGCCCCGGGTTGCGATGACAGCGCCACTTGCTTCGCTGACGCTCATCATGGCGCCTGGGGATGTCATCGGCTCCAATGGGCAACGGGTTCGTCAAAGCGGGGCGAACACCGGAAATATTGGAGCCGATGACATCCCTCGGCCGCGCGACGAGCGGATGCGAGGAAGCGTGGCTGTCATCGCGTACGGCAATTCGTGTGGGCACGGCTGATGGAGGTGGAAAGAGGAGAGGCTCGAAGATCACTGCTCCGGGTCGGGAACATCCGGTGCTTCGAACTCGTCATGCTCCACGTCGTCGAGGGGCTCTTCGGCGCCGGGGTCGAGCAGGATGTAGGGCAGAAGCAGCACCCGGATGCGTCCCTCTTCGTCGACGTAGAACTCAAACAGCGTGGGGGCAGTCTCCCCGCGGCGCTCTTCGTCGATGTCGTCGAGGGGCTGGATGGTGCGCTGGCGCTGCAGTTCTTCGCGTGCGTCCAGCGGGTCGTCTTCGCGCTCGACGGGGCCGGCGCAGCCGATGACGAATGCTGCGATGGCGATGACGGCAATGCCCCCGTAGAGCGGTGAGGTTCGGAGACTGGCTACAACCTGGGGCATCGCTGCTGCCACACTTCGGCGACGGTGAGTTCGACAGCCAGAAGATATGCACACAGCCCGTGCAGCTTAATAATGCAGCTCAGTAATACTCCGGTTCCAGCTCCGGGAGAGCAGCGGAGTCGTCGTCCTCGTCGATGATCAGATCGGAGAAGAGCACCCGCCCGTCGTCGTCGACCTCCAGCGTCTGGGTGATGGTGCGCCGGCGGTCCAACTCCGGGTCGAGTATCGACTCGGCGGTGATCGTCGCCTTCGCTCCGGGGCCCGCTTTGGAGCCGGTTTGGTAGGTGTAGCGGGTGTCTGACTCCTCTTCGACGGGCAAATCGAGCATCGATTTGACGGCTTCCATGTCGAAGTCGGCGTCCGTCTCTTTGCCGAACTGCGGGTGAACCTCCTCGGGGCTGCCCTCAACGGGGATTTCGTCCATCGTCGACAGCTCGAAGTCGGTGCCGCCGGGGAAGGTCTTGTCGGCGGCGTCGACTTCGTCGCCCACATCGGCGACGTCGTCATGCCAGGGGTGTTCGCAGCCCGTTTCGTTGCCGCAGTAAAACTGGTCGGCCTCGAAGGCATCGGCGGCGGCCATGGAGATTGCCCGCACCGTCGTCTCTGCGTGCGGCGGGCCCCAGCCCGGGGCGGACGGCGGGCCGAAGTCGTAGCTGTCGAAGGGGTCGACGACGTAGGCGAGCCCGGCGGCCACGAACATCCCCATCAGCGACAGCCCGCCCCAGCTCATGTCCGACAGCTCGATCCGATAGCTGAGCTGATCTTCTTTGCGATCCGCCTCCAACTGCCCGGCGATCGACTCGAAGCCGTGATAGCTGTACAGCGCCGCGAGGTTTTCGGCGAAATCGCCGTAGTCCTCTTCGTACATCTCCAGCATTTTTGAGCGATAGTTGCCGATCCACTCCGCGACTTCCTCTTCGATGTTTTCCAGCACATCGTCGTCGCCCTTCAGGGTCAGTCGGGCGTGGTCGCCGTAGTCGAATACCGCAGCGTTGGGCAATGGAAACTCCGTCTGATCGACGAAGGGACCCAGGTCGGCGACGTTGGAGGCCACAGCCAGCGACGAGCCGGCCGTGTCGGCAAACAGCCCTTCGAAAAACTCGGCGCGCGCTCCGGAAGCCAGAGTGTTGCCGCCGTCTTCTTCGTGCTGCGCTTCCTCGAGCCGCTCCAGCGCCTCCAGGCTCATCGCACCCACGACCCCTCCGTAGGGTTCGTCGAAAGGAAGCAGAAAGAAGTCGTGGTCGTCGATGTCGTTGAAATCACCGTCGGAGAAGTCAACCTTGTAGCCCATGCTGTCGTTGACTTCGATCTCTTCGAGCCCCTCCAACTCCCCAAAATCGCCGAGCATTACCAGGGTGATCCCGCCGAGGTGGATGCCCACGGTGACCGCGTCGGCGCGTTCCGGTGCGAAGCCCAGATGCTCCACGAATAGCTCCTCGACGTCGGCCTGGAATGCCTTCAGCGATCCCGGATCTTCGACCTCGCCGTCGGGGATGGCGGTGGGCAGCATCCAGGACTCCGCCAGGGTCCAGATCTTGGCGTCCGCCCCCACAACCACGGCGTTCGACTCCTGGGGCAGCCAGTTTGCGGACAACTCGTAGGCGGTGGGGATATCGAGGTCGACGCCGTCGGCGGGATCGAGTTCATCCGCAGAATCGGGGGTCGATGCACAACCGGGAAGAGTTGTGGCGGCGACGAAGGCGACAACGAGCGAAAGGACAATCAAACGCAAATTCATCGAAGGGCTCCGTGGATGTTGCAAATCTCACTGTTGATATCGCTACAACATCCGGAGCCGGGCGACAAACTCAGCGGCTATTGCTCTTCGAGGCGATAGTCGGTGATGAAGCTGTCGATGGCGTCGCGCACCCCGTCGAACTGTTCTTCAGGCCCGCCGGCGTCAATGACGTGAAGCTCGTCATCCGTCGAGAACAGCGCCAGCACGTAGTGGAAGGTCTTGCCGTCCTGGTCGCGTCCAAATTCAAGTCGGTAACCCGATAGTTGGTCTGCGGAGACCACCTCCTCTTCGGAGAGAAGCTCGTAGCCACCGGTGTCGCGCACCCGGTCGCGAGCTGCTTTCATCCAGAATTCGGTCTCGGCGTAGGGAACGTCGTCGGCGCGATCGTCGCCCTGGGTGAGCCGTTTGACTCGGACGACCACCCCATCGTGGGTCATCGCCACGTAGTTGTCGGGGCCGTGCTCGACGGCGACCATCTCCGAAGGGGTGTCAATCAGCAGCTTGTCCGCCGAGGGACAGCCGGTGGTAAAGGCCAGAGTGGCGAACCCGAGTGCACAGATGATCGCCGCGGCGAGGGGATGTGATTTGGGACGGTTCATCGGTACCTCTCGGGGGCTTCCAGCAGCGATTCAATGCCCAGGTCGTCGAGCCATCGGAAGGGCAATTGCACCCGGTCATCGGGTAGCTCTTCGACTTCGATGGCGCGAAACTCCACTTCGATCGTGGAGTAGGCGGTGCGGTGTTCCAGAAACTCCAGTTCGCTGCGGATCTCCTCGATTTCGGCGATGACCCGCTGCAATTCCTCTTCGATGCGCAATGCCTCCTCGATGGTCTCCGTCTCGTCGAGAAGCTGGGCGAGTCGGTCACGCACATCGAGCGCGTTCTGAAGTCGCACCTGAAGGTCGCGGTATTCTTCGGCGACGTCGTGGGCCTGCCAGGCGGAGTCGAGCACATCACCCAGTTCGGAGAGCGCGTCCATCGCATCTCGAAATGACTCCGAGGGCACCCTCAGCGTCAGCTTTCTGGAGGTCAGTTCGGCGACGTATCCGCCGAGTTCTTCGGTCAGTTCGATGGCAGCATCGACGCGTTCATCCACCTTGTAGACGGCGAGGACGATGGAGCCGGTGTAGATCAGCATCTGGGTGACGACGTCGGCGTCCGCGGTGTCATCGGAGGGGCGGGCGCCGTCGTCAATTTCAGCGTCGACGTCAACGTCCGGTTGCGACATTGCGCCGTCTACGTCGGCGCTTCCAACGGCCTCGGCGGTCTCTTCGGGCTGCACGACGTCGTGGGTGGGCATCTCGTCCTGGTAGGCGGGCGCGGGCGAACAGCCGGCAGTGCCGGCGAATACCACTGCAACTGCCAGTGAACAGGCGATCTGGTGTCGGAATGATCTCATCAATACCTCGCCTTTCGGGCGGGAAGGCCAACGCTTAACGCTCGTTGATGCGCCGGGCGAACTGCTCGCTGATCTCGGTGATGTCTCCGGCGCCCATCGTCAGCACCAGATCTCCGGGGCCGGTCCATTCGTCGAGCCGGTCGACCAGCGTGGTCTTGTCTTCCACGTATCGTACATCGCGATGATCCAATGCGTCGAGAGCCTCGGCAATTAACGCTGAGGTGACGCCTTCGATCGGCTCTTCGCGGGCGGGGTAGATGTCGGTGAGCACCACCACATCCGCCGTCGAAAGCGACTCGGCGAACTCTCGGTAGAACTTCTGGGTTCTGGAGTACAGATGAGGCTGGAATGCGGCGACGATGCGCCGGTTGTCCCAGCCCTCGCGTGCAGCCTCCAGAGTGGCGGCGATTTCGGTGGGATGGTGCGCGTAGTCGTCGATGACCAGAATATCGCCGGTGTCCGCACGACAGTGGAATCGCCGAAACACCCCCGAAAACTCGGCGAGCCCGGCGCGGATCTGATCGAAGGGGATTCGCAATTCCAGGCCCACGCCCACCGCTGCCAGCGCATTCTGCACGTTGTGAGTCCCCGGGCTTCCCAGCTCGATCTCGCCGATCTTTTCGTCGTCGAAGACGACGCCAAATCGGGTGGTAAAACCCTCTTCGGTGACGTCGACCGCTCTCAGACGGGCGTCGGCGTCGAGCCCGTAGGTGATGGTGCGCGCAGAGAGGCGCGGCAGTATCTTTCGGACCTGCTCGTCGTCGATGCAGGCGATGACGGCGCCGTAAAACGGCACGTCCTCAGCAAATTCGACGAAGGCGTCGCGGGTGTCGGCCAGATCGTCGTAGATGTCGACGTGTTCCCACTCGATGTTGGTGATCACCGCCAGCGAGGGGTGAAGCTGCAGGAAGGTGCGGTCGAACTCGTCGGCCTCCACCACCACGATGTCCCCACCACCGGCGACGGCATTGCGCTTCTCGAAGCTGTCGACGCGCCCGCCGACGATAATCGTCGGATCCAACTGGCCGGCGCGCACTACATGGCCGGCAAGCGTGGTCGTCGTCGTCTTGCCGTGGGTGCCGGCGATGGCCACACCGAATTTGCGCCGCGTCAAAGCGGCCAGCATCTTCGCTCGCCCAATCACGGGGATTCCCCGGCGTTCGGCGGCGGTGGTCTCCGGGTTTTCGACGGGGTCGACGGCGCTGGTGTGCACCACCACGTCGGCATCGCCCAGGTTCGTCGCGTCGTGGCCGATATGCACCTGGGCGCCGCGGTCGCGAAGCTGCTCAGTGATCGCCGACTCGCTCAAATCCGAGCCGCTGACCG
>SKMT01000710.1 GCA_007120915.1 Myxococcales bacterium
CCGAAATTGCCGACCATGATGTTCGATGGCTTCAGGTCGCGGTGGATGATCCCGCGGGAGTGGGCATAGGCGACGGGCTGGCAGGCTTTGTGGAAGATGTCGATCAGTTCATGGAAGTGGGCGGTAAACCCCTGTTCGTCGTCGTGGTGGTAGGCGTCGTGAGTGTCGGCGATGACCTCGTTGAGTGTGCGCCCCCGCACCTCGCGCATCGTAAAATAGTGGCGTCCGTCATCGAGGGTTCCCATCTCATGCACCGGCACGATGCCGGGGTGAGTCAACTGAGAGGTCAGCCGCGCCTCGTGGAGAAACCGGGCCGTCGAGCCGCTGTCATCGACGCGGTCGCGGCGAAGCACTTTGAGAACCATTCGCCGGTCCAGATCAGGGTCGAGCACTCTGTAGACCTCGCCCATGCCACCGCGGCCGATCAACCCCAGGTTAACAAATCGTCCAAGCCGGGCGTTCCCTCGGCGGCGGGGAGTCGGTGGAGGGGTAGAGCGGGTGGGCTGGAGGCCCTTGCGCCGAAAGGGGTTGTTGCGCCGTGCGGAGTTTCCGGTTCTGGACGACGGCAAAAGAGTGATCAGTGGGTCATGCGTTGCGATCGGTTCGGTGTGATTGTGGAGAGTGGTGGTCGCGGAGGGAAACGGGGGGGAGTGGGTCGGCGCTGGCGAGAGACGGTGGATCCGACCAGGAGCCCGAGCTGTCGGGGCAGGGACCAGCCGAAGCAGCCGGGGTAAAACCCCGGTGCTGTCGGCAGTGTCGAAGTGCTCCCCGGCGAGTTGTCGTATCGCCCGGTGAAAGATGTATACGCCATCGGGCATAGGTTATTTCCGGTCAGGCGGGCACACAGGTACCTTCATCGCCCCCGCCAAGGTCGCAGGCTTCGGAGCAACAATCCGAGTTTTCGCTGCAACGCTCACCGTCGGTGCGGCACCGGTCGGTGCAGACATAGTCGCCGGACTCATCATCGCACCAAAGCGGGGTGCAGCAGTCGCCGTCGTGCTTGCAGCCTTCGCCCATCTCGGAGCAGTCCGGTTCAACGCAGCCCGAAAGGTCAAAGAGCATGTACAGCAGCGCCTGCTCCTGACCTGCGGGGTCGCCGGAGCCGCAGTTGTTGGGAAATTCTCCGGAGGGTGTGGCGTCGCCGGCGGCGACGACGTGCAGGTCGCTGTAGACGACGCGACCACATTGATTCTCTTCTTCTTCCCCAACGGGGGTGTGGAAATCGAAGTAATGCTCCTGCTGGCCGGCGCCGGAGTCGGAGTAGATCCAGCGGGTGGCCAGCTCCTCGTTGACCGACCCGATCTGGTGGACCACGTCGCGAAGTGGCAAAAATCCGTTTTGATCCAGTGCTCCCACGTGGCCGAGCCAGTCGTAGAGGGTCTGGCCGTCGGCGAAGGAAGTGTCGACGTGGCCGTCTTCGTCGCTCCAGGGTTCTTCGCCGTCCCAGGTGGCGACGTTCTGGAAGTTATCGGTGCCAAACTCCAGCCATGCCTTCTGAAGATCGGTCATGAACACCCGGCCGCCCTGGTCGACGTACTCTTCGAGAACAGCGGCGTCGCCGGTGCCTCCGGAGCACGAAAAGAGCATGACCGCGTAGTTCTGAAGGCTCGAAATGTCACCCCACAGCTCGTCGGCGGAGGGGAATTGTTGGCCGCCGAACTCCGCAGAGTAAGCGGTGCTGCCGCCGTTGTTGTAGATGGTCACGGCAGTGTCCTCGCCGGGAAGACCAAATTCGGAGTCATCAAGGCCGATGTCGTAGGTCAGACATTGCAGCGCGTCCCATCCGCCGGTGGTCACGGCGATGTTGGGGATGTCGCCTTCATCGCGATTTCTGGGCAGGCGCAGCTTATCGGGGTCGGAGACGGTGTTTTCCTGGCACTCATCGACGCTGGAGAGCTCGACGACGCGCCGCCAGCTTCCACTCTGGATGACCAGGGGCACGTCATTGGTCACAGGGATGTTGTTCAACTCGAAGTTGCCCTGGTAGTCGGTGGTGGTTTCGACCAGGGGGTCACCGGTGAGGATTTCGTCACAGCGCTGACAGGAGACGCCCTCTTCGACCGGTTCCAGATCGTCGTTGGGCACGTAGACGTTGGCGTTGGGCAGTGGAAGCTGTCCGGAGGGGATGTGCACGGTGCCCGTCAGCGAGGTGGTCTGCCCGTCGTCACATTCGACCTGGTCACACTCATAGTTTTGGCAGGGGGGTTCCGTGTCGTTGTTGGAGTCGTTGTTGGAATCGTTGTTGCCGTCGTTGTCGTTGGAGGCGTTGGGAGTGGTGTTGATGTTCTGGTCGTTGTTGCCGTCGTTGTCGTTGTTGGTCTGGTTTTCGCCGTCATTTTGGCCGTTGGCACCGCCAGAACCCGGGGTCGTGTCGGTGCAGCCAACCCCGGCGAATAGTCCAATCGAGACGATGGCGACAAGGGCGATCCAGATTTTGAGAGGGGGGCGGACAAGCATGATCGACACCTCGCAGCAGTATTTTGTAAAAAAGGTTGCAAATCCAACAGTTCGACAACGTAGGGCCCAACTTTATCGAGCGCCGTGGGCAGATACAAGTTCGGTGAAGAGTTATTGGTTATTGGTTATTGGTTATTAGTTAGTGGTGGTTGGTGGTTGGTGGTTGGATCGTTGTTGTTGGGAGGAGAGGGTAGCGCCGTGGGAGGACGGCGCCGCTTTAGAATTGGGTTCAGCAACGACCGTTACTGAACGCCGGTGGGTGAATCATCGTCGGCAGGATCGCCGGGTTGGGTGGCCGGGTCGTCCTGCTGCATGGCGGGATCATCGTCCATACCCGGTTCATCGACGGGAGGTTGGATAAGTTCCTCGCCTTCGCGTTCGGTGTAATCGTCGACCAGATCTTCCATGTCCTCTTCGAACTCGCGGACGCGATCTTCGAAGTCTTCGAGGGCCTCATCGACATCTTCGCCGGCTTCGCGGGCCTCGCGTTCGATCTGATCTCTCATCTGTTCGATGCCCTGTTGGGTTTCGTCCCAGGCCCCTTCCAGATCCTCGGCAGCCGGGTCGTCGGGCTGTTGTTCGACCACGCCGCGCACATCCTGAGGATCTTCGTGATCATCGGGCTGCTGTTGGACCTGCGGGTCCTCAGCCGGTGGTGGATCCTGTGGATCGTCAGGTTCAAAGTCCTCCGGGTCGCAGGCGAAGGTGAAGGCCAACCCGAAAGCGGCGATGAGAGCAACGATGGTACGTCGAAAGTGTTTCGCAAGCATCATATCGCCTCGCCAACTTGGAGACTGGGCACCCCCCGGACCCGTCTACAGACGGACGTATGAGTGCCGGTGAACTGAGATTATGAATCTATGCACTGGGGACAGGGGCCAAAATATCGACAAGGTACAAGCCGGGGCTCGGGTTCGGTCTCGGTGTCGATGTCGATGTCGGTCTCGATGTCGGTCTCGGGTTCGGTCTCGATGTCGGTGTCGATGTCGATGTCGGTCTCGATGTCGGTCTCGATGTCGGTGTCGATGTCGGTGTCGATGTCGGTGTCGATGTCGATGTCGGTGTCGATGTCGATGTCGGTCTCGGTGTCGGTGTCGATGTCGATGTCGATGTCGGTCTCGATGTCGGTCTCGATGTCGGTCTCGATGTCGGTCTCGATGCCGAGCCCGAGCCCGAGAACGAGCCCGAGCCCGAGCCCGAGCCCGAGAACGAGCCCGAGAACGAGCCCGAGAACGAGCCCGAGAACGAGCCCGAGCCCGAGCCCGAGTCCGAGAACGAGTCTGAGCCCGAGAACGACCTCGGCCTCATCGGGGTTGCCGATGGGCGGGTGCTGTCTACAATGTCGGCGGTTTGTGCGGTTTTTGGAGTCTGACAGCAAGGAGGACGTATGAGTGAGGACAAGCAGACACGTAAGTTCGAGGCAGAAGTTAGCCAGCTTCTCGATTTGATGATCCACTCGATGTACAAGAATCGAGAGGTGTTTTTGCGGGAGCTGATCTCGAATGCCTCCGATGCGATTGACAAGTTGCGGTTTGAGGCGCTGTCCGACGAGGAGTTGTTTGAGGGGCAGACGGATCTGCGCATCGACATCGAGTTTGACGAAGAGGACAACACGGTGGTGGTGCGGGATACGGGCATCGGGATGAGTCGCCAGGAGGTGGCCGACAATATCGGGACCATCGCTCGCAGTGGGACCCGGGAGTTTCTGGAGAAGCTGAAGTCCGGTCAAGAGAATGATGCGGAGCTGATCGGGCAGTTTGGCATCGGGTTTTATTCGGCGTTTATCGTCGCGGACAAAGTGGTGCTTCGGACCCGAAGAGCGGGGCAGGAAGAGGGAGTTCGCTGGGAATCGGACGGCAAGGGGGAGTACGAGATTTCGACGGTCGAGCGCCAGGAGCGTGGCACGGAGATCGTGTTGCACCTTCGGGAGGATGCCGAGGAGTTTCTGGATGGCGATCGCATCGAGCGGGTGGTTCGGCGGTATTCGGACCACATTTCGTTTCCGATCTATCTGCACGAGCCCGGCGAAGATGATGAAGGCCCCCGTCAGATCAACGAGGCGTCGGCGCTGTGGACGCGACCACGCTCGGAGATCGACGACGAGGAGTACGTCAATTTTTACCGGCACGTCACCAAGGGGTTTGACGAACCGTTGACCTGGGTGCACAGCAAGGTTGAAGGGCGGCTGAAATTTTCGCTGCTGTTTTATGTGCCCGGCGAGCGACCTCTTGACCTGGCCGGGCCCCACCCGACGGAAGGCGCCGGAGGGGTGAAGTTGTATGTCAAAAAGGTGTTCATTCTCGATGATGCGGAGATGTTTCTGCCGCGGTATCTGCGGTTTATCCGCGGGGTCGTGGATGCGGACGATCTGCCGCTGAATGTCTCCCGGGAGATGCTTCAGGACAACCGGGTGGTCGCAGCGATCCGGAAGACGGCGACGAAACGGGCGCTTCAGATGCTCGAAGAGCTGAGCGAAGACCAGGACGACTACCAGAAGTTCTGGAGTACGTTCGGGCCGATCCTCAAAGAAGGAATCGTCGAGGATCCGGGCCGCAAACAGGAGGTCGCCTCGCTTTGCCGGTTCGCCTCCACGGCGATGGACTCGTCGCAGCAGACGGTGTCGCTCGATGAGTACGTAGAGCGGATGAAGGATGGCCAGGAGGCGATCTACTACATTACCGCCGACAGCTATGAAGCGGCTGTGGCCAGCCCGCACCTGGAGATCTTTGCCAGGGAGGGCATCGAGGTGTTGGTGATGACCGATACGGTGGACGAATGGGTGTCGTCGCACTTAAGCGAGTACGACGAGATTCCGGTCAAATCGGTGGATCGTGCAACGCCGGATGTGGACGGCGACGACGAGCAAGAGGAGACCGACGAGCTGAACGAAGAGTGGTCCGATGTGATCGAACGGGTTGAGTCGGCGCTTGGCGGTTCGGTCCAACAGGTGAGGATGTCGAAGCGTCTGACCGAGTCGCCGGCCTGTCTGGTGCGCGAGCAGTGGCAGATGGGGGAGCGGATGAAACGGATGATGGAACAGGCGGGCCAACAGGTGCCGACGGGAACACCGACGATGGAGTTGAATCCGGACCATCCGCTGGTGGCGCGGCTTCGTGACATCGACGACGAGCAGCTCGAAGAGTGGTCGAAGCTGTTTTTTGATCAGGCTCGACTATCGGAGGGTGCGGTATTGGAGGCGCCGGCGGTGTTCGTGCGGCGGTTGAATCGGCTCATGGGTCAGTTGAGCGGAGAGCCAAACGACGACGCCGATTGAGCCACAGCGGGAATGCGCGTCGGTTTGTCGTTGCTTCTTGATGGGGAATAGGCCACGAGGGTGTGTCTGTATGCAGGGCCATTCCGATGATTTCCAACCGAAGGCAGGGCAGTATGTCGAGTTTCAAATCGATGGTGACGCTGGCAGCGACGGCGCTTCTGATATTCGCCGCCTGCGCTGGAGCACAACGTGAGACCCCCCAGACGGAGGTCGACGGGCCGATTGTGTCGGAAGGCGATGATCTGGACCGGGAGTTCAGCGACGAAGAGGTCATGGCGTTTGCTGCGGCCTACCCGGAGGTCACCGCAATTCAGCAGGACTATCAGAGCCGCATCGAGCATGCTGATGACGCCGAGCGCCAGCAGCTCAACGCCGAAAGCCGCGTGAAGTCCGAAGAGACGATGGCCGAGCACGGCATCAGCCCCGAAGAGTACAACGCCATCGCCATCCAGATGCGCGACGACGATGAGTTGCGAGGCAGGGTGCAGTCGGCGATGCGTCAGATGGAACAACAGCGAATCGAAGAGACCGAACAGCAGTTGGAGAACCAATGAGCCAGCAGTCGTCGAGCGTACGGGTATGGGCACGATGGGCGACCATGTTGGTTGCTGCTGCCGGGGTGGTCATCGCCTGGTATCTCACGGAGTTGCACATCCAGGCGCAGGTCGGTCAGACCGTCGGCGGGCCGTTGTGTGAACCCGGGGGGACGCTGGACTGCGAAATGGCGATTCACTCCGAGTATGCGTTCTTCGCCGACATTCCTATCTCGTTGCTGGGGGTGGCGTTTTATATCGGCGTGTTGATGCTGACGCTGTTTGACACGGAGAAGATTCGTCAGTCGTCCCGCCCGTTTCGCCCCGCTGCAATTTCGGCGACTCTGTTCGGTGCCGGGGTGATCTACTCGATGTATCTGGCCGGGGTCAGCGCCTTTGAGTTGGAGACGTTCTGCCCGTTCTGCGCGATGTTGTACGGGGCGAACATTATCGGGCTGATCACCACGAGCCTGTGGGCCGGAGCCGGGCCCCACCGGCTGTTGTTAAAGCAGATCAAGAGCCCGAAGAAGGTGTTCAACGGCTACACGGGGCTGTTTGCGATTGCATTCGGGGTGGCCCTGATCGCCGGTGCGTCGGTGGCGGAGACCGAGATCGATCAGCGCGACGGTGATGATACCCCGGTGCCGACCGCCGAACAGGGCGAACCGGAGCAGTTCGATCCCAACGACTACCGCGTGCCCGATGCTCCGGCGAAGGGCGCCGGGGCTGACGCCCCGGTGCATATCGTGGAGTTTTCGAACTTCGCCTGTGGTTTCTGTGCACAACTGGCGGTGGTGATGGATCGGCTCGTCGAAGAGCATGGAGACCTGGTGCGGCTGGAATACCGATTCTTCCCCGGCCATGACGAAGCCCCTCATCGCGCCGCCCGCGCCGGTGTGTGCGCCGAACAGCAGGGACAGTTCTGGGAGATGGCCGATCTGCTGTATAGAGAGTCTCCGAATTTCGGCCCCGATCAGATTCTGGACTACGGAGAACAGTTGAACCTGGACGCCGACGAGTTCGAGCAGTGCGTCGACAGCGATGAAACCCGCCGTCGCGTCGACCGCGACCTCGGAGACGGTCAGGGGCTGGGCATCCGCGGCACGCCGACGTTTTTCATCAACGGTCAGCAGTACAGCGGTATGATGCCCTATGAGCAGCTCGAGGAGATTGTGCTTCAGGCCGCGGAGCAGTGAGGAATGTTGGCATAAGAGCTGCCGTTGGTTATACGATGCGCGACGATAGGCTGTACTGATACGACTTCAGGAGAGTTGCGATGCG
>SKMT01000419.1 GCA_007120915.1 Myxococcales bacterium
CGCCGGTGTACCACGGCCACGGAGGTGGCCGGGAGGAGAGCGAAGCCTATCTGTTGCGCTACTTCTCGGAGGTCTCCAAGGGCATCCGCGATTATCTGGGTGGGGCGGAGGGCCCGGTGATTCTGGCGGCCGTCGATTTTTGCCATCCTCTGTTCAAGCGGGCCAGCAAGCTGCGCAATCTCTCGGAGGAAGGCATCGAGGGCAACGTCCATTTCTGGAACGACAAGCAGATCTACGAGGCGGCCTGGCCGATCGCCAAACGGCAGATGGAACAGCGCATCGACGAGGCGCTTGAGCGCTGGGAGCGCGCCTACGGTCGCGGCAGCGCCGAGACCGACCCCGCCACCGTGGGTCGACGGGCTGTCGAAGGGCGGATCCACAAGCTGCTGCTCGACGAAAATGCCGAGCAGTGGGGCCAGTACAACCGCACCACCGGTGAGGTGAAATTCTACGACAACAACGACGCTGACGACGAGGATGGAGCCCTGGCCGCTGACGTGTACGACGAGATCGCGGAGACGGTCATCCAGCTTGGCGGCGACGTGGTGGTGGTCCCCTCCGAGGAGATGCCCGCCGACTCCGGAATCGGCGCAATTCTGAGGGGCTTCGGCGGATAAGCGGCTCCCTGGGGGGATCTCGGCGAAGGCTCAGTCCACTATACGCAACAGGATGCGAGCGGCTATAGTGAGGCTCGATTTGTCGAGATCTCATCGAGTTGTCGGGAACGTTGATGTCCACCAGGCCCAACCAGCCATCGGGGAGGCGGCGCGAGACCACCCGTCCCATGGACGCCCCCCAGGTGCTGGTGGGCCGAACCCTGGAGGGGCGCTATCGGCTCGATGAAGTGCTCAACACCGGGGGGATGGGCATCATCTTTTCGGCCACGCAGTTGAGCATCGGCCGGCGGGTGGCGGTCAAGATCTTGCGTCCCAGCCTGACGAAAAACCCGTCTCTGGTCGAACGGTTTCAACTGGAGGTGGAGACGGTCGCTCAGATCGCCCACCCCAATGTGGTCAAGCTGATCGATACCGGGCGCGACTCCACGGGGTTGACCTACCTGGTCATGGAGTTTGTGGAGGGCAAGACGCTGCGCCAGGCGTTGCGCCATCGGGAGTTGAGGCTCTCCGATATCCTGAGGGTGTTCGCCCAGGTCTGCGATGCACTCATCGAGACCCACGGCCAGCAGATCATCCACCGGGATCTGAAATTCGACAACATCATGATCCAGCGGATGCGCGACGGATCGATTCACGTCAAATTGCTCGACTTTGGGGTGGCCAAGCTTCTGTCGCAGGATCACAATCTGACCGAAGGGGGCCAGGTCGCCGGCACGCCGGCGATTGTGGCCCCGGAGCTGGTCGATGGTGCCGAACCGACGGCCCGCAGTGACCTGTACAGCCTGGGAGTGTTGCTGTTTGCCTCCTTTGCCGGGCGGCTTCCCTTCACGGCGGACAACGACCTGGAACTGATGCGGGCACACAAAACAGAACCTCTTCCCAACGTACGAAAAATCGTGGGCGACCAGGTGCCCGAAGAGGTGGTGGATTTAACCTATGAACTACTGGCGAAAGATCCGTCGCATCGGCCTCGTTCGGCCCATGCCACAGCGCGTCGTCTGCGGCGGATGGCCGATCGATTCGACGAACAGTTTCCAGACGCCACCGCCTATGTGCCCCCGGAGAGCGTGGCGCTGGAACAGACTCCGGAGAAGATCGAAAAGATCAGCGGGATCAAGCCCATCGACACCGACGACGGCAACAGCGACAGAAACGGCGGCGGGTTGTTCGGGAGGCTCTTTTCTCGACAGGTCGTCGCCCCGATGAGTGTGGTCGCCGGGCTGTTCAGCATCCTGATGATCCTGGTCATTGCGCTGATCTACTTTCTGTATCAAGAGTTGATGTAGATGAGTGTTGGGTGCTGGGCGCTGGGCGCTGGGCGCTGGGCGCTGGGCGCTGGGTGCTGGGTGTTGGGTGCTGGGGCGGAACCACGGCGATCAAACCACCGGGATGAAGACCCCTGCGGCGCAAGGCACGCAGGGCTCTGAAAACCGGCAAACCCGACGCTAAACGAACGCCTCGGTGGTTCACTGCTCCATCTTTCGGTCGCTCTCCCCTTGGATTCGACCGTACTATGCCTACAGTCGGATCGATACGAAATCTGGTGCTATCATCTCGCCGCCGCATTTTACTTAAATCTCCACCCGTTTAGAGCCGATCCCGTGACTGGACCGAACTAACCAACGGAGCCGTTATGAGCGAAGAACAAGAGCTTGGATTCTTCATCCCCGAGTCGAGCCGCCAGGGACGAGAGGCGCTCGAAGAGTTTGCCGCTGAGGTCAGCGAGCAGAACGCCTATGACGGCGATGAGCATTTTCGGCGGCTCGTAAACTTTTACGCCCGTGAAGATCGGGTCGATCAGTTGGATGGTGCACTCAGTGAGTTCGGGCAGGTGATGTTTGGTCCGCTCGATGACCTGGTGCGACAAAACAACGCCCAGGGAAACGAGCCGCAGCTCGATCGGTGGTCGGACTACGGAGCGCGCAAAGAAGAGATCGACCACCATCCGACCTATCACGAGGCGGGTCGGTATATCTACGGCAGCGGGGTGATGGCGGCCTACGAAGACTTTCCGAATTCGATGGGGGCGTTGAGCCGGTTTTACGTGTCGGGGCAGAACGGTGAAGCGGGCCACAACTGCCCGCTGGCCTGCACCGCCGGGGTGATCCGGGTGCTTCAGACGGTGGCAGACGACGAGCTTCGCGACCGGTATCTCGACGGATTTCTCAACCCGGAGTACGGCGAGCATCTGGAGGGAGCGCAGTTTCTCACGGAGGTGCAGGGTGGCAGCGACGTCGGCGCCAACGGCACCCGGGCGACCCGTGCAGATGACGGCACCTGGCGGATCGACGGCGAGAAGTGGTTTTGCTCCAATGTGGACGGCGACATCTTCTTGATGACCGCGCGCATCGACGAATTGGACGAGGAGGGCACCGCCGGGCTGGGGTTGTTCCTGGTGCCGCGAACCCTGGAGGACGGTCAGGTCAACGGGTTCTACATCCGACGGCTCAAAGAGAAGCTGGGTACTCGGTCGATGGCCTCCGGCGAATGCGACTTCAAGGGGGCGGTCGCCTGGCACATCGGTGAGCTCGGCGAGGGGTTCAAGCACATGATGAACCACGTCATCAACACCTCGCGGCTGTACAACGCGGTGGGCTGTTGTTCGATGGGCCGGCGCGCCTTCGTGACCGCCCGGGCCTATGCACGCCACCGAGAAGCCTTCGGCCACGCCATCGGTAACTACCCGCTGGTGCAGGAGACCCTGGCGGACATGCGCGCCGAAACTGAGCTGATGCTGTCGGGGACGATGCATCTGGTGGCGATGCAGGACCGCATCGACGCCGGGGAGACCAGCGACGAGGAAGAGCAGTTCTTCCGCATGGCGCTGAACATCAACAAGGCGCGCACCGCCAAGTCCGCCCGCGAGGTGGTGGTCGATGGCATCGAAGTGCTCGGCGGAAACGGTGCGATCGAGACCTTTTCGGTGCTGCCGAGGCTGCTGCGAGATGCCGTAGTCTACGAAAACTGGGAGGGCACCCACAACACGCTGTACATGCAGGTGTGGCGGGACATGAAGCGCTATGGAGTGCACGAAGGGTTCTTCGGATACCTGGAGTCATTGATCGACGAGATCAGTGACAACCCGGAGGTCGAGCAGACCGGCGAGCTCGCCGAGCGGCTCGACGGGCTGCAACAGGACACCATGGAGGTGCTGGAGAGGCCGATGGCCTCGGCGAGCCTGGCGATGCGGCGGCTCGTCGACGACCTGGCCTACACCTTCTACGCGGTGGTGCGAGCCTGGGAGCGCGGTTCCTTCGGCGAACAGGAGGGCGAATACGGCGATGCAGTACTCGAACACTTCATGGACCGCCGGTTGCGTCCCGGTGAGCCGGAGGTGGGCGATCCGTTGTTTCTGGAGCGGATTGGGTTGATCAGTGAGATCGCGGGTCTCGAGACTTGAGTCGTGGGTCTTGGGTCCTGGGTCTTGGGTCCTGGGGTCGTGAGGTCCTGGGGTCGTGAACCACAGTCGGTCAACCGAAGCTCCCCATAAATCTTAGATAGCCGTAGGCGTAGTTCAGCCGGAGGCGCCCCTAATAGATGGCGATCGCTTCAGCACGGAGGTCTCCGGAGACTCCAAGACCCAAGACCTCAACGAACACCAAACCCTTGGTTTGGAACCAAAAGTCTGGTAGGTCCGTGGGCAGCGCCGCCGTAGGCGGCTGCTGAAGTGATGTTTCGATGTCAATGTTGAACGAATTTCAGTGTTGCGAGGCCGTACATGAGTGTCCCCGTGGAGGTGCCCAAGCTTGGTGAGTCCGTCACCGAAGCTTTCATCGCCGAATGGCTCAAGAAAGAGGGTGAATTCGTCGAGGAAGACGAAATTATTGCCGAACTGGACACCGATAAGATCTCGGTGGAAGTGCCGGCGCCGGTGTCGGTTGTGATCTCGGCGCTGAAGTTCGATCTGGACGCCTCGGTGAATCCGGGCGACGTGATCGCTGAGATCGATGAGGATGCTGACCATCCGGAGGGCGAGCCCGAAGCGGCGGCCGAAGAAGAGACCGACGAACCGGCGGACGACGCGTCCGAAGAACCGGAAGAGGTCGTCGAAATCGACGGGGTGAAAGCTGGTCCCGCGGCTCGACGGCTGATCGAAGAGCACGAGCTGGATGCGTCCAAGATCGAGGCAACCGGTCCTCGCGGTCACGTCACGAAGGCGGACGTGAAGGCGCATATCGACTCGGAGCCGGAGCGAGCACAGGAACCCGCCCGCCCCGCCGTTGATGTCGACACCGGTGCGCTCGAAGATCGGGTGCCGATGAGCAGCCTGCGCCAGACGGTGGCCAAGCGGCTGGTCCAGGCGCAGTCGGACACCGCCATGCTCACCACGTTCAACGACGTCGACATGTCGGCGGTCATCGAGCTTCGCAAAAAATACCGCGACCACTTCCAGGAAAAATACGACATCAAGCTGGGCTTCATGTCGTTTTTCATCAAAGCGGCGATTGAGGCGCTGAAGGAGTACCCGGCGGTCAATGCCGAGATCGACGGCGACGACATCGTCTACAAAAATTACTACAACATCGGTGTCGCCGTCGGCGGTGGAAAGGGGCTGGTCGTCCCGGTGATCAAGAACGCCGAACAGCTCAGTTTTGCTCAGACCGAGCAGGAGCTGTCGCGGCTGGTAGACCGGGCTCTGAACAACAAGCTGACCCTGGACGAACTGCAGGGCGGCACGTTCACCATCTCCAACGGCGGGATTTACGGATCGCTGTTGTCCACGCCGATTCTGAACCCGCCGCAGTCGGGCATCCTGGGGATGCACCGCATCGAAGAGCGGCCGGTGGCCGTCGACGGCGAAGTCGAGGTGCGGCCGATGATGTACCTGGCGCTGTCGTACGACCACCGGATCATCGACGGGAAAGAAGCGGTGTCGTTTCTGGTGCGGCTCAAAGAGTGCATCGAAGATCCGGAGCGGATTCTTCTGGAGGTTTGATGGGGGCTGGGGCGCTGGGCGCTGGGCGCTCGGGGCTGGTTCGTTGAGGCGCCGGGGTCTCGCGTACCTCAGATCCCCGAACTCCCTGCGGGCTGCGCCCTTCGGTCGGTCGGGGCTACGATCGGGCGAACGGACCGTCTGGGGTATGACACACAACGCCACCTAGGTCACCACGATACAACGCTACAACGCCATCTGACACACGAGAGGTATCAGTATGTATGACGTCGTCGTCATCGGATCCGGTCCCGGCGGGTATATCGCCGCCATTCGCGCCGCACAGTTGGATATGAAGGTCGCCTGCGTGGAGCGCTATCCCACCTTCGGGGGCACCTGCCTGAACGTGGGGTGCATCCCGTCGAAGGCGCTTCTGGAATCGAGTGAGCGGTTCGTGGAGGCGAACGAGAAGTTCGAGGCCCATGGCATCGACATCGGCGAGGTGTCGCTGAACTTCGGTCAGATGCAGAACCACAAAGAAGAGGTGGTCTCGGGGCTGGTCAACGGCGTGAAGTATCTGTTCGACAAAAACGAGGTGGACGGTATCCACGGCTGGGGCCGGATCGCCGATGAGAACACCGTGGAAGTCACCGACGACGACGGTGAAGTCCAGCAGACGCTGGAGACAAAGAATATCATCATCGCCACCGGCTCGAAGCCCCTGGAGCTTCCCGGAGCGGAGTTCGACAAAGAGTGTATCGTCGACTCCACGGGGGCGCTGGAGTTCGAAGATGTTCCCGACCATCTCGTCGTCATCGGCGCCGGGGTGATCGGGCTGGAGTTGGGCAGCGTCTACAGCCGGCTCGGCGCCGATGTGACAGTGCTCGAATATATGCCCGAGATTCTGGGCGGGCGGATGGACTCCGATGTCGCCCGGCAGGCCCAGCGCATTTTCAAGAAGCAGGGGCTCGAGTTCGTGTTGGAGGCGGAAGTGACGGGCGCCGAGGTCGACGACGGCACGGTGGTGACCACCTACAACCACGACGGCGAAGAGAAGACCATCGAGTCCGACAAACTGCTGGTGGGCATCGGCCGGCGGCCCTTCACCGACAATCTGGGCCTGGAAAACATCGGGCTGGAGACCAACGACGGCGGGTTCATCGAGGTGAACGACCACTTCGAAACCGATGTGGACGGGGTGTACGCCATCGGCGACGTGATCCCCGGGCCGATGCTCGCACACCTGGCCGAACACGAAGGTGTGGTCTGCGTGGAGCGGATCAACGGGATCGCCGGGCACGTCAACTACGACGCGGTCCCGGACGTGGTCTACACCCACCCGGAGTTGGCGTCAGTCGGCAAGACGGAGGCTGAACTCAAGGAGGCGGGCGTCGACTACAAAGTCGGCAAGTTTCCCTACAAGGCCAACGGCCGGGCCCGGGCGATCGGTGACACCGAGGGGTTCACCAAGATTCTCGCCGACGCCGAAACCGACGAGATTCTGGGGGCGCACATCATCGGCAATCAGGCCGGGGATCTGATCGCGGAGCTGGCGGTGGCGATGGAGTTTGCGTCGAGTTCGGAGGATATTGCGCGGTCGTCGCATGCGCATCCGACGCTTGCGGAGATTGTCAAAGAGGCGGCCCTCGACGTCTCCGACCGCACCCTCAACCTCTGATTAACCGCAGAGGGGCCGAGAAAAACCGATTGGAACCGCAGAGGCGCAGAGGAAAACCAGATTGGAACCGCAGAGGCGCAGAGGGCGCAGAGGAAAAACCGATTGGAACCACAGAGGCGCAGAGGACGCAGAGAAAACCAGATTGGAACCGCCAAGGACGCCAAGAACGCCAAGGAAAACCGTTAGGATAATTGGGCCGTGCTGGCTCGGACGGTGCAGTTATTCCGACCGGTCGAGCGAGCCCGGGCCTTGGCCCGAAATGGCGAGCTAAGGCAGGACTCCGGGAGTACGTGTGCACCTGAGCCAGCCAGCGCGACGATCTCAGCGTCGAAGACTCTTGGAG
>SKMT01000481.1 GCA_007120915.1 Myxococcales bacterium
AGGGGCGCTTTCCGGTGGCGAGGCCCACGAAGTTGGCCACCGTCTTCGGTGCCCGTTCTTCGAACAGTTTGATCTCGATGTCGCCGTGGTTGGTCTTGATAACGGCGCGCAACTCGCCGTCGCCGGGCACGTAGTCCTGAGGGGTCTCGTCGAATTCTGTCACGTCTCCGTAGCTCATGGTTTGTCCGGTGTTGGGGGTTGGGTGTTAGGTGTTGGGTGGTCGGTGGTCGGTGGTCGGTGGTCACAGTGTAAACTCAAATTGATACAGAGCGCCGGCGAAGATGCCGAAGTGCCCCGGGTAGACACCATCGTAAATGATCTGGCCGTCTTCACCGTAGGCCCGAGATTGCATCGCCTCGTCATAGCCCAGTGTATAGCCGAGTCGCAATTCCAGGGGGATGCGAATATCGCCGACGACCAGCTCTACACCTGCCGATCCGTGCAACTGGGTGTAGTTCGTCGGTTCGATCTGGTTTCGCTCGTCGAGTTGATCGACGGCCTGTTGGTCGTACTCGCTGCCGCGATCTCCCGGCTCCTGAGAGTAGTTCAGCTCGCTGTCTTGCTGCAGCACGAACATCAGGCCCAGGGAGATGAAGGGACGTACGTATTCGCCGGGCACACTGCCCTTGAGAAGAAGGGGGATGTGATAGGCGGAGGTAATCTGGTCGCTGTGGATCGTCGCCAGCCGCTCGCCGGTCTGGGCGTGATTCTTGTCGACATACCCGGAGGCGTTGTCCTGGGAGTAGAACAGCCCCGTCTCCACGCCGATAAATCGACCGTAGCGCCCCTCCAGGGTCAGCCCGCCGGTGGGTCCGACACCGAAATGGGGGTAGTACTCGGGCTGGTTCCAGAAGGAACCGGGCCGCGGGATCTGCCCCTGGTCGTCTTCGACATTTTCGTTGTCGTCGAAGCCGTGGCCGGCAACGCCGGCGGCGCCAAGGCGCAGGCCGACGGCGACGTCGATGAGGTGGTCGCCGGTATCGACGTCGACGCTTCCGTCACCGCCGGCGACGGGCCGCGCCTCTTCGGTATCTTCTTCGTCGAGCTGCGGTGGCGGCTCGATCTCCTCGCCGTCGTGGTGATGAGCGGCAACGACAGCCGGGAAGGCAACAAGTAGCGTTAAGACAACTAACGCACCAATCTGGGGATTACGTCGGAGATTCATCGCATTGTCCGTATCATGTTCTGCTCGCCGGCGGGCGGCGATTTGACATCATTTGCAGGGACCATACAACTTTGGGCGTGCTGCGCCAACGTCCTGCTGCCCACGACCGCCGAGCCAATCGGTGTAACCAAAAGGAGATGGGGAGATAAGGGGGATTTGGGGATATTGAATACACCTCGCCCCTGTGTGATCGTCGCCCAGAGGTCGACCGCCAATTACCGGCACCATTTCCAGTTTCCCGGAGTCTCTATGACCTACTACGCCGGATACGACATCGGCGGGACCAACGCCCGCCTCAAGATTTTCGACGACAGGCTGGACGCTCTGCATACGGTGCGCCGGCGGATCCGCGACGCCACCGCCCCGGGCGATGTGGCCGACACGATGGTCGACATGCTGGAGGAGGGCTGCGAAGAGTTGGACATCGAAACCGATGACGTCGACGCCGTCGGTGTGGGATTGGCCGCCCAGCTTTCGCCGGACAGACGCACGGTCCGAAACGCTCCCAATCTGGGGTGGCGCAACATCGATTTCGTCGAGTTATTCGAAGACACTCTGGCCGATATCGTTGAGACTGCGCCGTCGATTCGGCTGGTCAACGATCTGAACGCCCAGTTGTGGGGCGAGCATGTGCAGGGCGCTGTCGAAGGCGTCGGTGATGTGCTGGCGGTGTACGTGGGCACCGGCATCGGGGGGGCAATTCTGGCCGACGGCCACCTGGTTACGGGAGCCGATGGCAACGCCGGGGAGATCGGCCATTCGAAGGTCGTCGTCGGCGGGCGGCCCTGCGGCTGCGGCGAAGATGGCTGTGTCGAAGCCTACGCCGGGGGCATCCACCTGGAACGACAGGTCGCAGAACTGATCGCTGACACCGGCGACCCGATGCTTCAGCAACTGGAGACCGAGGAAGGCATTGATCTGGGAGCGGCCGACGAGATGATCGAGCGCCACCACGATGTGGGCGACATCTGGGAGCAGGCCACCGACTTTCTGTCGATGGTCATCGCCAACGCCGTCACGCTGCTCAATCCCAGGGTGTTGCTCATCGGCGGTGGGGTCTTCGAAAACTGCGACAACTTCCGGTCCATCACCCTCCAGAAGGCAGTGCCCATCGTGCTCGAAGTCTCCCGCGAAAATCTGGAGATCGAAGTGGCCGCGCTGGGCGATGTCTCGGGGATGATCGGCGCGGCCGATCTTGCTCGGCGGCAATGAGAGAACCTTTGTCCCCCGGGCACGCAAACTGCGCGTGGCCCGGGGCTACCGGTCGAGCGATGAACCTCCACCGACCACCGAACCACACAACACCCACCACCGACCACCCAACACCGACCACCGACCACCTGCCTCTATGCCCACCGTATCGCTGACATTGATTCGCCCCGGTGACGACGCCCCCGAGCTGTTCTGGGCGCGCCGCTGTGCCGACCGCAGTTTTCTGGGCGGGTTTCACGCCTTTTTCGCCGGCGGTGTGGAGCCGGTGGACCGCGACATCGCCGACCACTTCGAGTTCGACGACGCCGCGCTTCGGGTGGCGGCGATCCGGGAGACCTTCGAGGAGTGTGGGCTTCTGTTTGGCAACGGCGAAATACAGCGCTACAGCCGCTCAGAGCGCACCGATGAAGTGGTCGCCAACGCCGGTAGGAACCTGGATCTGGAGAGGCTGGAGCCGCTGGGATGGTGGAGGATGCCGAAGTTTCTGGACGTGGCGTACACCACGGCGTTTTTCGGGGTACGGCTGACCGAAGGGGAAGCAGCCCAGGTAGATGATCTGGCCGACCAGCTCGACGAATCGGAGTTTGACAGCGGCCAGTGGATCGACGCGACGCAGGCGCTTGAGAAGTGGCATCGCGGCGAGGTGTTTTTGACGAAACCGATACACTGCCTGGTCGACACCGTCGCCGCAGCCGACGGGGTCCCGAAGTCGTTTCCGTCACCGGAGAGCTTCGGAGAGACGCCGAAACGAGCGGGCACGTCGGCGGCCGGTGAGATCTGCGGTGGAGTGGTCATGCTGCCTCTGAAGACCCCGACGCTGCCCCCGGCGACACACACCAATTGTATTGTGGTGGGAAAACAACAGCTTGTGGTCATCGACCCGGGCCCGTCGGACCCCGACGACCTGGCGCCGCTTCTGGACCACCTGGAACGTCGAGACGGCAGGCTGGAGGCCATCGCCCTGACCCATCACCACCCCGATCACGTCGGCGGAGTTCAGGCGCTGACCGAACGGTGGGACGTCCCCGTCATCGCCCATCCGAAAACCCTTGAGCTGCTCCCGGACATCGCGTCACTTCGCACCGGGGCGATCGATGACGGCGACACCATCGAGGTGGACCACCCCGGCGAACTGGTCGCCCACTTTACTCCGGGCCACGCCCCGGGGCATCTGGCGTTTCACCAGCCGGATATCGACATGGTCATCGGAGGGGATCTGGTCGCCAGCCGGGGCACCATCATCGTCGACCCGCCGGAGGGCGACATGGGCGATTATCTGGAGAGTCTGCATCGGGTTCTGGAGATGAACCCCCGGGTGCTGATGCCGGCGCACGGACAGATGACGACGCGACCTGCCGAGCTGCTTCAGCACTACATCGACCACCGAAAAATGCGCGAACAGAAAGTGGTGGACGCTCTCGAACAGTTCGGCCCCGCCACAACCGAACAGCTAGTCCCGAAGGTGTACGAAGACGCGCCAAAAGCGGTCTACCCCATCGCCGAACGCAGCCTGCTCGCCCACCTGCTCGACCTGCAACAGCGCCAGATTGCTCAGCAATCTGACGGGTGTTGGTTATTGGTTATTGGTTGTTAGTTGGTGGTCGGTGCTCGGTGGTCGGTGGTCGGTGGTCGGTGCTCGGTGGTCGGTGGTCGGTGCTCGGTGGTCGGTGCTCGGTGGTCGGTGCTCGGTGGTCGGTGCTCGGTGGTCGGTGCTCGGTGGTCGGTGCTCGGTGGTCGAGCCCCCAGACGTCAACAACGACCAACCAATAACCAATAACCAACAACCAATAACCAATAACCAACAACCAATAACCAACAACCAACAACCAATAACCAACAACCAACAACCAACAACCGGAACTCTTTGACATTTCGGCGCCAGGCGTGGCATTAGCATGCGCGAGTATTCCGCACGCAAACAACGCCTCGCTCAACTGCCGGAGCCGTGCCGTATTTCCGGGAAGGCGAGCCGAATCCAACTTCGGAGGTTGACCATGGCCAAGGCTGAACAGACCGAGGGAATTGCTGAGATCAACGAGCCGCAGCGCACCTTCTCGCTCGACCCCCGCGCCGACCAGTCGCTCCAACAGCTCGCGGAGGCCGGGCAGTTCGACGACATTCATTTCTTCATCAGCGAGGCGCTCGACGGCGAGATGATCGACGACCAGCCCGCCGATGAGGACACCACCTTTGCGCTGATCCCCTACGAACATCCCGCCGACTGCATCGACGACAGCACCTGGGAGTTGCTCGCCGACGAGGGCTACGAGCAGGCGACGTTTCGAGATCTTCTCAACTTCGCGATTGAACACCCGGGGGCGCAAAAGGAGTTCGACATCCTGGCGCTGGGCACCATCCGCACCCGCCGTGTCTACGAGGACACCGAGGGCGAGACGGTGTGGGACCAGACCGAGCGCGACAAGTCGATCTGCCAGTGGGCCACGGGCCTGTCGAATCTGTCAGCGGCGCGCACCCTGGTACCGATGGAGATCTACCTGGACAAGGTGTTGCGCAAAGATGCGATGATCCTGGTGCGTAAGTGACTGACGAACCGACCACGATCCGCCCGAACCGCCGAGTATTTATCTGGCGGCCGATCCTGCGCCGGGCGCTGCTGTTCGGGCTGCTGGCGCTGGCGGGGTATTTTTTCATCCCACTGTTTGCGGCCGTGGACGTCGGGCTGGCCACCTCCCTTGGCGCTGCGGCGATGCTGGTGGTGCTGTACGGGGTGAACCGCTGGATAACCTACACCCTGACGTTCTACGAGTTTCACGACGACCGGCTGGTGATCAAAACCGGCAGTATTGTCACCCGGGGCACCATCGATCTGCCCTACCGCAACGTCACCCAGGTGATGCTGCGGCTACCCTTCATTGAGCGCAAACTGTTTGGCACCGGTCATCTGGAGGTGCACGCCGCCGGCAGCACCCAGGGCACCGCCCGGCTGGAGTCGGTCGACGATCCACATCAGTTGTACGACCGCATCGCCGATCATCTGCGCGACAACGGCTTCGGGCTGGAGCGCAACGAGCAGCTTCAGCGCGAAAAGCCGCACATCATCGGCACCGCCATCGACACCTCCGGGATGGCGCTGGGCGGGTTGATCGCGCTGCTGACCATCGGGCTGACCGTGGGCGGCACGGTCATCGAGCTGATGCAGCTTCAGAGCTACTACGAGCTGTGGGACGTGCTCATCGGCACCGTGGATGCCGAGGACGTCGAGCAGGCCGACGCCGCCTTCCGCGCCACTCTGGGGTTGGCCGTGCTGGCAGTGCTGGCGGCGACCGCGGGGATTGCGAAGCTGGCGATCCACTTCGTCGATCTGAACCGGCGCACCTACACGCTGTTCGACGATGTCGTCGACTACGAAGACGGGTTTCTCACCGAGACCTACAAGTTCGTGCCCATCGAAAACCTGGCCGACACCGCCACGGAAGTGCCATTTCTGAAGCGGCTGTTCGGGATGGCCGACGTCACGTTGAGCCCCCATGGGTCGGCGTCGGGAATCCGGTTTCCCTCCATGCCCCGGGCGGCGACGTTTCGCCAGCATCTGGACCGGCTGATCGAAAAGACCGACGGGCCCGAACGGGTTGAGCCCCCGGCAGACATCGACGGCGAACCGGGTGAGCCCGGTGAACCCATCGAGGCGCCCCCGGAGTCGGCCACCCGCAGCCGTCTTCCCGACATCGACGCCGCCCCCCTTGATTTCGGCCCCTCCTACATTCGCCGCTCGATCACGGCGGTGGGCAACGTGCTGAAGCTGCTGGCGATGCTGGCGGTGCTGGCAGCGGTGGGGCTGGTGGCGGCACAACTGGCCGCCGAAGATCTGGGGCTCGAAGAGCTGGACATCCCCCTGGAGCCGGAAGCGCTGGAGCTGAGCGCGGTGGGTTTTCTGTTCATGATCGCTGTGGTGTTTGTGTGGCAGCTCGGCAAGGCGGTCTTCTTCTGTGCGACCACGGACTACCGGGTGGGGCGCCGGAAGATGAGCTGGGAGCGCGATTTCATCTCCCGCGATGAAATCGAGTTTACCACCGACAAGATCACCACTCTGCTCGTGGAGCGCGATTGGGTGGATCGGATCATGGGCACGGCGACCATCACCTTCTGGTCCATCGGCAACCGAACCCCGCTGGTGTTTGCCGATGTGGGCCGTGCTCAAACCAAGATCGACGAGATTCGGCTCAGATTGGGCATGGCCACGCCCATCGAACAGGCCGAAAAAGCCGATCGCCCTCGGGTCAACCCTCTCGATGTGGTGATGGGTCGGCTGTACACCATGATCTTCTTTGTGCTCGCCGCCGTCGGCGCGGCGGTCGGCTCCATCTGGTGGGAGCCGGCGATCTGGGGGGTGGCGTTGTTTGCGGCACTGCCGTTGCTGCGGCTGATCCGAGACATGGTGTACTACCCATTTTGCCGAATGTGGTGGTTCGAGGACCACATTCGCATCCGCAAGGGCATCATCTTTCGCACCGACATCTACCTGCCCTACGACCAGACCCGAAGCGTGGCCACCACCCGGTATCCGGGCCGGTCCCGTGGCACTTTGCAGCTTGTACCCGGAAGCGCCGGCAGGGTGTCGCTTCGCTACCTGGACGACATCCGCGGGCTGCACGAAGAGCTGGACGACCGGCTGTACGAGCGGCCGATGCGCCCGGTGCGACAGCCCGAAACCCTGGACCGATCGGAGGTCTCTGAGCGCACACCACTGGCGAGGAATTCGATCCTCGTCGCCGGTGTTTTCACCCTGTCGCTGGCGGTGATTACCGTCATCCCGGCGCTGCTTCTGTTTCTCAGAACCCGTCGCACCTCGATTGTAGTGGAACAGGGCCGCGTGCGCCGTGTGCACGGCATTCTGTACCGCAGCATGCAGACGGTGCTGAACAATCGAATCGATCAGTTGCTTCGCGACCGCGGGCCGGTGCACACGATTCTTCGAAACGGCGTGGTCAGCGTGCTCACCGTCGGCAGCTCGGTCCCCCAGCTTCGGCTGGGGCCGGTCGTCGACGAAGAGGCGTTGTACGAAGAGATCGAGGGACGGCTTCCAGGGAAGGGTTCGAGGTAGGCAACAGATCCGCTCCCCACGAGCCTGCGAGTGGGGAGCTGGCGCGAAGC
>SKMT01000107.1 GCA_007120915.1 Myxococcales bacterium
CCACACCGGCGGCACCGGCTTCCATCACCTCCGCTGCATTTTCCGCATCGATCCCGCCGATGCCCACCACCGGAATGTCTACGGCATCCACCACAACGCGCAGCGCCTCCGGCCCCCGGGGCGCCGACGCATTCGGTTTCGACTCCCGCGCCTCGTACACCGCCCCCACTCCCAGATAATCCGCGCCCTGCCTCTGCAACTCTACCGCCTTCTCGGGCGTGCCCGCCGACGCTCCCACGATGAACTCGTCATCCACGATCTGACGAACTGCGGCCACCGGCACATCCTCCGGGCCCACGTGAACCCCGTCGGCGCCCGCAGCAAGGGCGATGTCCACCCGGTCGTTGACCACAAACGCCACGTCGTAGTCCCTACATGTTTGCGCAAGCTGACAGGCCAACGCGTAGGTCTGACGCGACGTCCCCTGCTTGTCTCGAAGTTGCACTACTCCGGCGCCACCCTTCAGCAGCGCCCGGGTAAATTCGACGACCTCCCGGTCGCGCCCAGCCTCTTCTGACACACTGCAGCGCGACGGATCGACGATGGCATACAGCGTCGGCCCCTCCAGCATTACCCTTCCCGGTTGGCAAACGAGCCACCACAGCCACCCAGCGCCGAGGCGTCTTTATTTGCGATCTCTTCGGCCTGCAGATCGGCGCGATAGCTGGATCGCACCAGCGGGCCGGACTCCACATGCTTAAACCCCATCTCTTCTTCGCCCCGGCGCTTGAACATCTCGAACTCATCGGGGTGAATCCACCGGCGCACCGGAAGATGCCGCGGGCTCGGGCGCAGATATTGGCCCAGATTCAGCACTTCGACCCCGTGCTCCGCCAGATCCTGCATCGTCTCCAGCGTCTCTTCATTCGTCTCACCCAGCCCCAACATCATCCCCGATTTCACCAGCGCCCGCCCATCTTCTGCGGCGTGTTGCAACACATCCAGGCTTCGCTGGTACTTCGCCTGCGGACGCACCTCCCGGTGCAGCGCTTTGACAGTCTCCAGGTTGTGCGAAAAGCAGTCCGGTTGTGCGTCGAGCACCGTCTGAACGTCCTGAAGATTCCCTTTAAAATCTGGGGTCAGCACTTCCAGCCCCATCTCGGGGCACGCTTCGTTGAGCCGGCGGATCGTCTCCGCCCAGTGGCCCGCTCCCCCGTCGTCCAGATCATCGCGGTCCACGCTGGTGATCACGCAGTAATTCAATTCCAGATCCGCCAGTGTGTCGGCAACGCGGCGCGGCTCGTCCGGATCCGGATGGCCCGGCCGCCCAGTCATCACATCGCAGAACCCACAGCTTCTGGTGCAGGTGTTGCCCAGAATCATGATCGTCAGCGACTTCCGGGACCAGCACTCCGTGATATTGGGACACTGGCCCGACTCGCAGATGGTGTTCAGTTGCGCGTCTTCCACGAGCTCTTTGGTCTCGTAGAAGTCCGGTTTCAGACTCAACCGCTTTCGAATCCACTTTGGGCGGGGGCCCGCCTCATCGGGTCGATATTTCAACTTCGGGCGCGCCGGCCCGGAGTTGCGCTCCGGCTGCGGAGCTTCGGGCTGTCGGTTCGCCAGCGGTAGTGAGATTTTGTCGCCCATCGTCGTTCTCGCTCACAGATACGCCGTCGTCTACGGTCATTGCTCCCCCGGAGCCGACGGTCCGGTTTAACCGGTCGGTTCTTCGGCTTCGGCCAGAAGCAACAACATCTCGTCTTCGCTCATAATTCGCGAGTTTGTGTTGCCCCACACGTTGTTGACCGCCACCAATTCACCGTCGTCGAGCCGATCCGTCAGATAGATCGCGAAGTACTCGCCGCCATCCTCGGAGGTCATTCCCGGGATCTTGTCCAGATGCTGCCTGGAGTCGGGGCAGAGCAGCTCACAGGGCTTGCCCTTCTCAAACGGCGCATCATAAATCTTGGCCGGATCACCGTAGTAGGGGCTTAGCACCACTTCATCTTCGATGTCTCCCTGCCTGACCAACAATTTGACCCCTGGTGATCCGCTGAACTTGGGGCCGTCGTAGGCCATCAAATCTTCACCGTCAGGCCCGAACGCCCGGGTGACGACGACGAGATAGCCCTCTTTCCCCATCTCCTGGAGACGGGTTTCCGTCGGAGGGCGGGTCGAGAAAGGATTCGAATCGTCTCTGTCCGACATGGTTTTACTCCGTTGGTTGACCGGATCATCCCGGCAACGTTGTTCGTAGCGGATTGCGCCGGTGGTGGCAAGCTGTGCGCCGGCGTTTATGCGTTGACCATCAGACAGTTGGCCACCCAATATCATTTCGGTACACACACTCTACTTCGTTCGTCCATGTTCACCCCCCAGGGAGCATCACGACCATGACCGAAACCTCCACACGCACCGACCTGATCGACGCGATGATCGCCGCCGGCGAAGACTTCTTTCGCTTCGGCTGGGCCTCGGCGACCAGCGGGAATCTAAGCGCCCGGCTCGACGATGACACCCTCGTCATCACCGCCACCGGACAACGCCTCGGTGAACTCAGCTCCGACGACTTCGTGGATGTCGACCTCGACGCCGCCCCCACCGACAGTGGCACACCCTCCGGGGACGCTCCCCTCCACGCTGCGCTGTACCGACAATTCGACGACATCGGCGCCGTCTTTCACATCCACCACCTTCAAGCTGCACTCTGCAGTGACCGCGATGATAAACGCGGGTTCACCCACTTCCACGAATTGACCATGCTCCACGCACTCGGCGTGCCCGCCGACGGCGACGAGCCCGAGTTGAACATCCCCGTCATCGATGTCCCCTACGACCAGGACCAGATGATCGAGGCTGTCGTCGACAAACTCTCCGCCGACGACGCCCCGACCGCCCCCTGCATCAACATCAAAAACCACGGGCTCTACGTGTGGGGCGACTCCCCCAAACAGGCTCGCCGCCACACCGAAGCCTGCGCCTACCTGTTCGAATACTCCTGGCAGCGGCCGATGAACCCCAAACAGAGCTCTTCGATCTCCGGCTTCAGCACATAAGGCGGGGGGTCGGTGTTTGGTGGTCGGTGGTCGCTGTTGGGTGATTGGTGGTCGGTGTTTGGTGGTCGGTGATCGACACCCATCACCGAGCACCCAGCGCCCAGCACCCAGAGCCCAGAGCCCAGCACCCAGCGCCCAGCGCCCAGCGCCTAGCCCCGAAGAATCTTCGCGATCGTCTGCTTCTGCATGTTCGACGTCCCCTCGTAGATCGAACCGATCTTGGCGTCGCGATAGAACTTCTCGGCGGGAAACTCTTTGGTAAAGCCCACTCCACCGTGAAATTCGACACATTTTGACGCCACCCGCTCCGCAACCTGGCTGGAGCGAAGCTTGGCCATCGCCGCCTCTTTCAGAAACGGCTCTCCGGCGTCTTTGAGCCGCGCCGCGTTGTACACCAGAAGACGGGTCGCCTCGATCTCGGTGGCAAGCTGAGCGTACTGAAACTGCATGCCCTGGAAGTCGGCGATCGGCTTGCCGAACTGCTTGCGCTCCTGCATGTACTCCATCGCCGCGTCAAAGGCTCCGCGGGCAAGCCCCAGCATCTGGGCGCCGATGCCGATTCGGCCTTCGTTGAGCGTCTCGATGGCCACCTTGTAGCCCTTGCCTACCTCGCCGAGCACATTGTCTTTGGGCACCTTGCAGTCGTCGAGCAACAGCTCCACCGTCGACGAGGCGCGAATCCCCAGCTTGTCCTCTTTCTTGCCCACCGAGAACCCTTCGAAATCCCGCTCGATCATAAAGGCGGTAATTCCCTTGTAGCCCTTGTCCGGATCCACCGTGGCGAACAGCACGAATACATCCGCTTCCGCCCCGTTGGTGATCCACAGCTTGGAGCCGTTGAGCACCCAGTGATCTCCGCCATCCTCGGCGCGCGTTTTCAGCGCGAACGCGTCGGAGCCGCTCGACGATTCACTCAGCGCATAGGCACCGACCCATTCGCTCGCCAGCTTCGGCAGATACTTCTCCTGGATGGCGTCGTCGCCCCAGCGCACAATGGCGTTGTTGACCAGCGTGTTCTGTACGTCCACGAACACCGACAGACTCGGATCGACGCTCGCCAGCTCTTCGATGGCCAGAATCGCGTTCATAAACGAGCTTCCCGACCCGCCGAATTGCTCCGGCACCTCGATGCCCATCAATCCCATCTGGAAGCACTTGTCGATGACCGACTGGTCCAGCTTCTGGTTTTCATCCATCTCCATGACCAGCGGTGCAATTTCGGTCTCCGCAAAATTGGCCACCGCTTCCCGGAAAATTCGCTCGTCTTCTGTCAGTTTTGTCAAAGCCTGTCGGGTCATGGTTCAATCTCCGTAAGGTCAAAAGAGGCGGACCGGCCACATCAACCTCGATGGGTGGTCCATCACCAGCGTCGATGTACCCTCAGAGGGATAGTCCGCCCCCGCGCCCCGTGCAAGCGGCGAGATGATCTACAGCGCTTGACCGGCGTCGATTTCGCAACTACTCAGTTCTCATCCGGAATCCCGGAGTGGGGTCATCTTGAAACCTCATTCGATGAAGCCACATCTAAACACCTGCAGTGGTCGTACGACCTTGCCTCATCCGGTTGTGTCTACATAAAGTCAAAAGTTAATCGCCTGTGTTCTGGAGGAGTATGATGACCGTCGATTCGAAGCGAGTTCCCATCGGAGTCATCGGGGGCAGCGGGCTGTACGACCTGGAAGGGCTCGACATCCTGGAAGAACGCACCATCGAAACCCCCTTCGGCTCTCCGTCAGCCCCTCTTCGAATCGGTGAGATTGAAGGCCGGCGTATCGCCTTCATCCCTCGCCACGGCGACGCCCATCAGTATCATCCCTCCAACGTCCCCTACCGGGCGAACATCTGGGCGTTGAAGAGCCTCGGCGTCTTCTGGCTGATCAGCGTCAGCGCCGTCGGTTCACTCAAAGAGGAGATCGTCCCCGGCGATCTGATCGTGCCCGACAACATCATCGATCGTACCACCCGACGGCCGAAGACACTTTACGAAGAGCTGGCCGTACACGTGGGGCTGACCTATCCGTTCCACCCCATGCTGCGCGATGTGTTTCTGGAACACCTGAACCGTCTCGACGATGTGACCGTCCACGACGGCGGCACCTATGTCTGCATGGATGGGCCCGCCTTCAGCACCCGCGCCGAAAGCGAGCTTCACCGCTCCTGGGGCGCCTCCGTCATCGGCATGACGGCAATGCCCGAGGCCCGTTTCGCGCGCGAAGCCGAGATGTGCTATGCCACCATTGGAATGCCCACCGACTACGATGTGTGGAAAGATGATGAAGACGAGGTCGCCGTCGACGGTGTGCTTCAGATCCTGCGCCAGAATATCTCCAATGTCCGCCGGGCCCTTCAGGACATTATCCCGGCGATCCCCCTTCAGCTCGAAGAGGAATGCGACGCATCCCGGGCGCTCGAAAACGCCATCATGACCGACCCTGAGGCCATCTCTGAGAAGACGCGCGACGACCTGGGTATCTTTCTGAATGACTACCTCGACGAACCACCCGAGTGATTTCATGTTCCACAGCGAACACCTCGTTCTTCTCAATCCAACGGAGTGACCATGGCGATGGACTGTCAGCAGATCATCGATTTGCTCGCCGATTACATCGACGGTGAACTGCCCGGGGACCAACGCCGCCGGCTCGAATCCCACCTCGACTGCTGTGATGGCTGTGTCGAGTTTGTCGACTCTTACCGAAAAACCGGGGTCCTCTGCCGAAACGCCCTTCGCGTCGAGATGCCACAGTCTCTCAAATCGACACTGTTGGAATTTCTGCGCAACGAACTACAATCCCCCCAGACTTGATTCACCGCCCCACGGGCGTAACTACACCGAAAGGATGCTGTCGTGACGAAGTACGAACCCTACATGCAGGCGCTGTTGTGGACGTGCAAACACTGCGGATTCGTCTACGAAGGGGGCCAGCCCAAACAGAACTGCCCCATCTGTGAATCCTATAAGACCTCTTTCATCGACATCCCTCAGCACATCGAAGCCGAAGTGCGCGAAACCCACCCCGACAAGTCCTTCAACCACGCTGACTGTCGTGAACTTCGCAAGAAGCTGATGGACGAGCACAACGTCTACAGCTCCAACCGCGTCGCCGGTCGGGTGTTGCCGTCGGCCTCCGGCACCAATATCAAGCCCTCCTGAGAACCACCGGCGATCCGGCGTGCCCACCACCGACTCCTCCAGACCGCTCGCCGAGCGCATGCGCCCGCGACGACTCGATGAATTCGTCGGCCAGCACCACCTGCTCGGCGACGGCAAAATCCTGTCGACGGCGCTTCAGAAGGGGCGGCTTCCCAGTCTGATTCTGTGGGGGCCTCCCGGCTGTGGGAAGACCACCCTGGCCCGAATTCTCGCCGACGAGACCAACGCTCAGTTCCACCCCATCTCCGCCGTCGACGGTGGCGTTCGAGACATCCGCGACGCCGCCGAGAAGGCCGACGATCTGCGCCACATGATGGGCCAGCCGACGGTGCTGTTCGTCGATGAACTCCACCGGTTTAACAAGGCACAGCAGGATGCTCTTCTGCCCCACGTCGAAGACGGCACGGTCATCCTCGTGGGCGCCACCACTGAAAACCCCAGCTTCGAGATCATCTCGGCGCTGATGTCACGCTGCAAGATGCTGGTGCTGGAACCGCTGGAAAGCGAGGATCTCGAAGAGGTACTCCAACGGGCCCTGGACGACAAAGAGCGTGGGCTGGGTAAACGCAATCTGACACTGACCCCGCAAGCCACAGATGCCATCATCCACGCCGCCGAAGGCGACGCCAGAACGGCGCTGAACACGCTGGAGTTGGCAGCGGACACCGCCGAACACCGCGCCGGAGACGAAGCAGCGACTATCGGCCCGCAGGACGTCGAGCAGGCGCTGCAACGACGGGTCATCCGCTATGACAAAGCCGGCGAGGAGCATTACAAAACGGTCAGCGCCTTCATCAAATCGATGCGCGGCTCCGACCCCGATGCCGCCGTCTACTACATGACGCGGATGCTCGAGGGCGGCGAAGACCCGCTGTTCATTCTGCGGCGGATGGTCATCTTCGCCAGCGAAGACATCGGCAACGCCGACCCTCAGGCGCTTCGCGTCGCCCTCGACGCCACCGAATCCTTCCGGTTTATCGGCCTTCCCGAGGGCGTGCTACCGATGACCCAGGCCGTCATCTACCTGGCCTGCGCACCCAAATCCAACTCCGCGCTCACCACTTACGCCGCCGCCCGCAAAGCGGTGCGCAAACACGGCAGCCTCCCCTTGCCCAAGAAAATCCTCAACGCTCCCACCGACACCCACAAGAAACTGGGCCACGGCCGCGGATACAAATACCCCCACAACTTCAACGGTCACTACGTCGACGAAGACTACCTCCCCGACAAACTACGTGGACTTCGCTTCTACTCCCCCGACGACACCGAAGTCATCCCCCGCCCTCCCGGGCTCAACGACGACGAATAACCCCCCCCCCCCCCCCCCCCCCCCC